>JAAWEC010000007.1 GCA_022794095.1 Clostridia bacterium | reverse complement strand
GCATTCATAACATCATCATATTTTAAGACATTTTTACGAATGCTGAAGTTTCTTCCCTCTACTTTCTTTTGAGCATTTTCTACTGCATTTGTTATAATCCTAGAGTCAATTGGCATATTTTCATCTGCTCCTAAAGTATTATATACTCTAGTTATTGCATCTCCACCAAATATTTTCATTAGGTCATCATCTAAACCAATATAGAATTTAGATTCTCCTAGGTCTCCTTGACGTCCAGAACGTCCACGTAACTGGTTGTCAATTCTTCTTGATTCATGTCTTTCTGTTCCAATTATTTTTAAACCACCAGCTGATATTACTTTTTCTTTTTCTTCTTTTATTTGTTCATCATATTTTTCAACTAATTTTGTGAAATCTTCTCTTGCTTTTAAAATTTCTTGATCGTCTGTTTCATAATATGTGTCTGCTTCTTCAATTAATTCATGAGGAACTTTGTTTCTTCTCATTTCTTCTTTTGCTAAGTATTCACTATTTCCTCCAAGCATAATGTCAGTACCACGACCAGCCATGTTTGTTGCTATTGTAACTGCTCCAAATTTACCAGCTTGTGCAACGATTTCTGCTTCTTTTTCATGATATTTTGCGTTTAATACTTCATGTGCTATTCCCTCTTGTTTTAATAATTTGCTTAATTTTTCAGATTTATCAATTGATACTGTACCTACTAATACTGGTTGTCCTTTTTCATGACTTAACTTTATACTTTCTACTATTGCTTTGAATTTTGCATTTTCATTTTTGTATACAACATCATTTTCGTCTTTACGTATCATAGGTTTGTTAGTTGGTATTTCTATTACATCTAAATTGTAGATTTCTTCGAATTCTCCTTCTTCTGTCATTGCTGTACCTGTCATTCCTGATAATTTGTCATACATTCTAAAGAAGTTTTGGAATGTGATTGTTGCCAATGTTTTAGATTCGTCAGCAATTTTTACACCTTCTTTTGCTTCAATTGCTTGATGTAATCCGTTATTGTATCTTCTACCATACATGATACGACCTGTAAATTCATCAACAATTAGAACTTCTCCATCTTTTACTATATAATCTATGTCTTTTTTCATAATTCCATGGGCACGTAAAGCTTGGTTTACATGATGTACTAATGTAGAGTTTTCTAAGTCGTTGAAGTTTTCTAAATGAAATGCTTCTTCTGCTTTTTTTATTCCTTTTTGTGTTAATGAAGCTGATTTTGCTTTTAGGTCAACAATGTAGTCATAGTTTTCATTGTCTTCTGCTTGGTCAAAGTCTTTAATGTCTTCTTCTACTATTACTTTAGGTGTTAATCTTTTTACAAAGTCATTTGCTCTTTTATAAAGGTCTGAAGATTCGTTTGCTCTACCAGAAATAATAAGTGGTGTACGTGCTTCATCAATTAAAATACTGTCAATTTCATCGACGATAGCATAGTGTAATCCTCTTTGTACTAATTGGTTTTTGTAAATTACCATATTGTCTCTTAGGTAATCAAAACCAAATTCGTTGTTTGTACCATAAGTAACATCTGCATTATATGCTGCTTGTTTTTCTTGTGGTTCCATACCAGCAATTACTAGTCCAACTGTTAAACCTAAGAATTTGTATAGTTTACCCATCCACTCACTATCTCTTTTTGCTAAGTAATCATTGACAGTGATAACATGAACACCTTGTTCTTCTAATGCGTTTAAGTAAACAGGTAAAGTTGCAACTAATGTTTTACCTTCACCAGTTTTCATTTCGGCAATTCTTCCTTGATGTAAAATAATACCACCTATTAATTGGACATCAAAGTGCCTCATGCCTAATACTCTTTTTGATGCTTCCCTTACAACTGCAAAAGCTTCTGGTAGTATATCGTCTAATGTTTTACCATCTTTTAATTGTTTTTTGAATTCTTCGGTTTTTCCTCTTAGTTCACTATCAGATAGTTTTGATATTTGTTCCTCTAATCCATTAATTTTTTCTACTATTGTCATAATTCTTTTTACTTCTTTTTCACTATATGACTTGAAGATTTTGTTTAATATACCCATTTTTTTAGTTTCAGTCCCTTCTTATTTTTTTATTCTCTAGTTTTTTACTTAAATACTATACCACTAAAATTCCTTTTTAGCAAGCATTTTTTGCATATTTTTTATTATAAGTACATAAATTCAAGTAAATAGTATTATTAATAGAAAAGAGGATTTATATGTTTGTATATAATGTTAAAATTAATGGTAGTAAGACTTTTAAATATTTCTTTGCTTTTATTGTTTTGCTTGTAATTATAATTGTTGGTATTGTAAGTTTTAAGGTTTTTAACGGTGCTAGTAATGCTAGTCCTGAAATTTCTAGTTGCTTGCCTCAAGATAAGGTTACAAAACTTACAGTTTCTAATTATGCTAATGTGTTGAAAGCTGTTCATGAAAATGTTGATAACTATATAGGTGTTAAAATTAGTTTTACAGGCTATGTTTATCGTGTTTCAGATTTGTATGAAAATCAGTTTGTATTGGCTAGGAATATGATTATTTCTTCTGATTTTCAGTCTGTTATTGTAGGTTTTCTATGTGAAAGCGAAAATGCTAAGGAGTTTGAAAATGAAACTTGGGTTGAACTAACAGGTGAAATTATAAAAGGTAATTATCATGGCAATATGCCTATTGTAAAAGTTACAGATATTAAGAAAGTAGATAAACCAAATGAGGAATTTGTGTATCCTCCAGATGAAAGTTATATTCCTACAAGTGGAATTCTTTAGTCTTAGCATTCATATTGAAATTTTAAAAAAACCTCAGCCCCAAAAACTCATACAACGTTTTTCATGAATTTGATTTTTTATGTAAAATATGTTATAATTAAAGTATAGTTTTGTAGAGTAACTCTAGCTCCAATTGGAGTGTGGTGCACCAGTGATGGTGTTAGTGAAAGGAAAAAAAAATGATTACACTTATAGGACTAGCAGGAGAATTGCTTATAGTAGCATACGGTTTATCCGTATGCCTAGGAATAAAAAAGGAGGAGTACCCTTTTCTTGGAATAAGAGTACTCTTAGCAGGATTATTTTTAATCCTGTTATCAATATTACTGCAACTCTCCACAGGAACCTCATTTTTTTGAGGCTCCTGTTTTTATATTTGTAACCTTCTGGCTAAGCCGAGGGATAATTATTATATAATATAGTAACAAATTTGGCAGGTGAACAAAGACGGTTCATTTAAAGCAATCTAAAAGGTCACAAATTTTAAATCATACTCTTTTTGTTCTAGTATATCCTATTTTAATTCTTTACTTTTCTTCCAAAATATGATAAAATAAAACAAATTTTATTGTTGATGGAGGTAAAATAAGTGAAAAACGAATTAATTTTAATTTTAGACTTTGGAGGGCAATACAACCAACTAATAGCAAGGCGTGTAAGAGAATGTAATGTATACTCTGAAGTAGTACCTTATAATATTTCAATAGAAAAAATCAAAGAAAAAAATCCAAAAGGAATAATATTTACAGGAGGACCTGCAAGCGTATATGGTGAAGATGCACCAAAATGTGATAAAGAAATTTTTGAATTAGGCATTCCAATTCTTGGAATTTGTTATGGAATGCAATTAATGGCACTTACTTTAGGTGGAAAAGTTGCAAGACCAAATAAACGTGAATATGGAACAACAGATGTTTCTATTAATAACACTTCCCTACTTTTACAAGGTTTTGGGGAAACTAATGGATTTTTAATGAGTCACACTGACTATGTAGAAACTGTCCCAAATGGTTTTAAAAATATTGGTTCAACATCTTCTTGCCCAAATGCTGGAATGGAAAACCAAGAAAAAAAATTATATGGTATACAATTTCATCCAGAAGTAAACAACTCAAAAAATGGTATTCAAGTAATCAAAAACTTTTTATTTAATATTTGTAACTGTTCTGCTGACTGGGTAATTAGTTCATTTACGCAAGAAACTATCAAAAGCTTAAAAGAAAAAATTGGAGACAAAAAAGCTTTATGTGCATTATCTGGTGGTGTTGACTCTTCAGTTGCAGCTGTTTTACTTTCAAAAGCAATCGGCAAAAACTTAACTTGTATTTTTGTTGACCATGGACTTTTGCGTAAAAATGAAGGTGATGAAGTTGAAAAAATATTTAAACAACAATTTGACATCAATCTAATTCGTATAAATGCCAAAGATAGATTTTTATCAAAACTAGCTGGTATTGCAGACCCTGAAACTAAAAGAAAAATCATTGGAGAAGAATTCATTCGTGTATTTGAAGAAGAAGCAAAAAAACTTGGCCAAGTTGATTTTTTAGTACAAGGAACTATCTATCCAGATGTTATTGAAAGTGGACTAGGCAAAAGCTCTGTAATAAAAAGTCATCACAATGTTGGTGGACTTCCAGACTACGTTGATTTTAAAGAAATTGTAGAACCATTAAGAGATTTATTTAAAGACGAAGTACGAAAAACAGGATTAGAATTAGGAATTCCAGAAAACTTAGTTTATAGGCAACCTTTCCCAGGTCCTGGACTTGCTATCAGAGTAATTGGAGACATTACAGATGACAAACTAACAATACTAAAAGATGCTGACAGTATCTTTAGAGAAGAAATTGCAAATGCTGGACTTCATAAAAATATCAATCAATACTTTGCAGTCCTAACAAACTTAAAATCTGTTGGAGTTATGGGAGATGAAAGAACATATGATTATACAATAGCACTTCGTGCTGTCGAAACAACAGACTTTATGACAGGTATATGGAGTAAAATACCATATGAAATATTAGAAAAAGTATCTTCTCGTATAGTAAACGAAGTAAACCATGTAAACAGAGTAGTTTATGATATTACATCAAAACCACCTGCAACAATCGAATGGGAATAATATCGTGTTGATGTCGTGTTGGGGACGTTTCCTTTGGGACATTTTTATGTAAATTAAAATGTCCCAAAGGAAACGTCCCCAACACGACACCAACACGATATCTGATTATTTTTTGTCAAATATTGTTTTGAATACTCCTTGGTCTATTAGGCTTGCAAATATATTTTTAAATATGATTAAAACTATTGGTCCTATTAATAGTCCCATTATCCCAATTATTTTGAAACCTGTATACATAGCAATTAGAGTAAATATTGGATGTACTCCTATGTTTTTACTTACTAATTTAGGTTCTAACAGTTGTCTTGCTATTGACATGATTATTAATAATACTATTATTGCTATTCCTAGGTTTAAATCACCATTTATTGCACATATTATTGCCCATGGTATCATTACTGTTCCTGACCCAAGTATCGGAAGAGCATCGACAAATCCTATGAATAATGCCATTAACAAAGGATATTGTACATTAAATCCTGCAAATTGCAAAATATAAAGTCCTATTAATGAAATTATGAATGATACTAATATTAATGTGGCTTCTGCTTTTAAATATCCACCTAAGGTTTGTATTAGGTCTTTTAGATGTTTTCCTATTTTTCGTACCCAAATTTTTGGAAGATGATGTTCTATTTGGTCTAATATATAGATTTTGTCTACACATATAAAATAAAGTGCAACTATTGTAATTCCTATGCATATGGCAATAGATGGTAGGCTTGTTACTAATTCAATTAAACCTGTTAATGAATTTCTTAGCCAGTTTGATGCTGTTTCTAATAAGTCTCCTGTTGAATTTTGTATCACATTTAAAACTTCATTTGATAGATGTATTTTGTCAAAATTAAAGCTTTCCATAAAAAATTGAAATTGTATGTAAGCTTTATCAAAGTAATCATTCAGTCCTTGTAGTAAACTTGAAGATTCTGAAAAAAGTGTTATTAAAATCCAAATTAGTCCTCCTAGGATAATTCCTAATACAATTACAAATATTATTATAGAACTAGTCCTTCTTGTTAAATTTGTTTTTTTCATTATGCATTTTATTGCAGGTTCTATAATTAGTGATATAATAAATGCTACTAAAAATGGCATATAAAATATAGAAAGCTTTAAAGCAAGATATAGTCCAATTAATAATAATATGACATACATTATGTTTTTAAATACTCTTGTCCAATATGATACATTAATTATCATGCTTTACCTCCTTCCTCTTTTATTATATGTAAAAGAACGGAATATTATCCGTTCTTTGCTATATTATAGATTTTTACTCTGCATGTTTTCCATTATGACAATTGCAAATTTCCTCTATTGTTGTACATACTTGTTGCTTCCCTATTTCTCTATCATTTTGTGCTAAATCTCCTAATGTTAAAATTCCAATTACTTTATTGTTTTGGTCGCAAACTGGTAATCTTCTAATTTGATTTTGAGCCATTTTACTTTCTGCATTTGTCATTTCTTCGTCCTCTGTACAAGTACATACATTACAAGTCATGACATCACTTACTTTACAAGTTTTTGTGTCTTTTTCACAAGCTACTGCTCTTAGTAATATATCTCTATCTGTAACAATTCCACATATGCAATTATCTTCATCACAAACTGGTATACAACCAACATGTTTTTCGTTCATTAATTTTGCTACTTGGTTTAAGCTACAATCAGGCTTTACACAAGCCACATCATTACACATACATTCTTTTACTTTCATTATTTTTTCCACCTTTCAAAAAAATTCTCATTTATATTTTTTACATATTTTTTAAAATATATTCGACAAATTTTGTAAAGAGAACAAAAGAGGCATGATTAAAATTTTATGACCTTTTAGATTACTCTTCATGCCTCGTCTTTGTTCGTCTGCCAAATTTGCTTTAGCAAATTTGTGTAGAATGTGTTTTGTTGTATAGTAAAAATCTTTGATTTTTACTATACAACAAAAAAACATTTGCAATTTATACCTTTAAAGAAAAATTTTATTAAAAATGACAATTTTTTCAAAAAGTATTGACTTTATATCTGTTTTATGTTAATATATAATAAGTTTCATTTTTATGAACCCCTCGAGGCAATTTCGAGGGTATCGGTCTGTAGCTCAGTTGGTAAGAGCGCTACGTTCGGAACGTAGAGGTCGTGGGTTCAAGTCCCACCAGTCCGATTAGACCATTGCTTTTGCTTTTCCTTTTATTTATGTGTCCCCACACTAAAAAAGGAATGCAATGGTCTAAATTAAAGTGCAGTGGCCCAGTGGATGGGCATGGAGGCTCATTACCTCCAAACACGTGGGTTCGAATCCCACCTGCACTATTTTCGGATAGTAGCCCATTAAATTGGGCATTCTCTGCTAGGGAGGAGCAGGGTGAACTATTCGAGTTCGGATAGGTCCCAATGGGGGACATTTATAGTTACTAAGTATGGGGCTTGTAACTATTTATAACGGGTTCGACTCCCGTCTGTCTGAATTGTATGTCGTTGCAAAAAAAATTTATGCCACCTCCTTAATAGTGGCAACGGCATGCAAATAGACGTGATCTTGGTAGGTTAGCCCTGGTAGGATCACGTCATTTCTTTATTCATAAATATCTAAAAATTCTTCGCCATAACGTGGCATCATAGGTGGTCTTCCACCTCCCATTGGTGGTCTTTCACCCGGAAATGGCGGTCTTGGCATTGGTGGTCTATGTGGTGGTGGCATAGGTGGACGATTATTTCCTCCAGGTCTTCCGAAGCAACTCTCTTATTAATAAAATCCTAATTAAATCTTGTAAACCTCTATTTCTAAATTGCCTGTCTTCTTTCCTACTTTCTCCTCTATTTTCTACTTGATTGCTTCTGTTTTCTACTTGTTTTTTAGCACTAGTAGCTTGTGTAGAACTATTTTTCACTTCATTACTTAAATTAATATTTATGTTTATTCCATTATTATCAGTTTCTAAAGAAGAATAAATTTCGTCTGTCAGTTCATCAATTAGTTCTCGTGTAACTGGTCTTGAATTTGTCATACAGGCTTTGTTTACCATAGGATATACTACTTTATATATTTCTGGATAACAAGATTCTAAATTTTTATCTGTTTCATTGTTTCTATAATTAGTAACTGGTTGCATTTGATAAGTATTTTGTGTAGGATAGCCTAAAATGCTTCTTATGTAGTCTTCATAAGTTTCTTGATACATATAATAACCTCCTTAATATTTTGTATATTATATGCATTTAATTTAATTAATGTGATTTTTACAATTCATTTACTAATTGTTTAAATTGATTTCCCCTATCTGCAAAATCTTTAAACATATCAAAACTTGCACTAGCAGGAGAAAATAGAACTACATTTTGTGGCTTTGCTAACTTTTTAGCTAACTTTACTGTTTCTTCTAAAGTTTCGCACATATAAATATCTAAACTTTTGCTTTGATTTTCTAATTCTTGTTTTACTACTTCAAAAATTTTACCTGAAGTTTGACCAATTAATAATAAAGCTTTTACTTTTTCTGCAATTGGTTTGGCAAGTGGTTTATAATCTAAGTTTTTATCATAGCCACCACTAATTAAAACAATATCTTCATCAAAAGCATTTAAACCAGACAATGTTCTAGTTGGAGATGAACTTGCAGAGTCATTATACCATTTTACTTGATTGATTTCTTTTACAAATTCTATTCTATGTTCTACTGGTTTAAAGCTTTTTAATGTTTCTATTGATTGTTCAGCTGGTACTAAATCTTTTGTTACAGCCAATGCAGTAGCTATATTTTCTAAATTATGATTTCCCCTTAAAATGGCATCTTCACCATTAAAAATATGTTCTCTAATGCCTTCTTCACATTTTTTAATACATCTTCCATCTACTATAAAACCATTATCTAGTTTTTCTTTTCTACTAAAGAAAGTTACTTTCCCTTTTGCTTGTTTGCTACATTCTCTTGTTATATCATTATCATAATTTAGAATTAAAATATCATTTTCTTTTTGATATTTAAAAATATTTTTCTTTGCTTCTATATATTCTTCATAATCTTTGTGAATATTTAGATGATTTGGTGTTATATTTGTAATAACTGATATATTTGGACTAATTTCCATTCCCATCAATTGAAAGCTACTTAGTTCCAATACTACAATATCTTCTGGCTTCATTTGAGCCAATTTGGTAAATAATGGATTTCCAATATTTCCACCTAAATATGTATTAAAACCTGCATTTTGTAAAATACTATATATTAAACTTGTTGTTGTTGTCTTACCATCACTACCTGTTACACCAATTGTTTTGCAAGGGCACATTTTCATTAGCATTTCTATTTCTGTTGTAACCATTGCACCTCTTTCTTCCTCTTGTTGTAGTTCTTTTCTTGTCGGTAAACAACTAGGAGAACGGAAAATAATGTCAAATCCGTTTAAATTTTCTAATGAATTTTTACCAATATATGATTTAAAACCATAATTTTTTATTTTATCAATTACTTCTTTTGAAATTTGTTTTTCTTCTCTTTCATCAAAAATACTAACTTTGGCTCTTTTATCAAACATATAATCTAATAATGGCAAATTACTAACTCCTAAACCTATAATAGCCACTTTTCTAAATTTTATGTATTCCTCAAATTCATTTAATTTATCATTTTTAAATTCCATTACTTCTCTACTCCTTTTAAAATATAGTATTCAATTATTAATAAATAGTTAATCTAAAAAAGTCGAAATAATATTCAATTTTTTTATTTTTCCCATTATATATCAAATGTTAAAAAAAGACAATTTTATTTTGTATATTTTTATGCTTCTTAGGCAAAAATAATATTGAAACTTGAATTGGAGGTGCTTTTCATGTCAAAGAAAAATAAAGAAAACCAAAACAATAACAATAATAATAACAAAAACAATCAAAATAATAACAACAATGAAAGACAAAACAATAATAACTGTAGATAGTTTTGTTATTAAAAGTATGATATTATAGAAAAGTCTATGATTTTTCTATGACATCAAAAAAGAACCTAGATTCTAGTTTAGTATTTAGGTTCTTTTTTTAATTATAGGAAAGTTATCCGAACTTCCTATAATATAAAACTTTCCACGCAAAAATTGCTTTGCAATTTTCGCGAGCGAACAAAGACGTGGCATGAAAAGTTATCTAAAAGGTCATAAAATT
>JAAWEC010000122.1 GCA_022794095.1 Clostridia bacterium | reverse complement strand
GTGCAACAAACCCTCTTGCGATTGCCACTGCTTTTACTGCCTGATTTAGTGCTCCTGCTCCAATTGCTTGCATTTCTGCTTTGTTTGATTCTTTTACTAATCCAGCAATTGCTCCTGCTACTGAATTAGGATTTGATTTTGATGAAATTTTTAAAATTTCCATTTTCTTTTGCCTCCTATAATTTTATTTTTTGTTGCAACTTTTACGTTTGTTATTTTACATTATTTGGAAATATTTGTAAAGTCTTTTTTAGAAATTTTTAATATTTTTCATCGCAATTTATTTTTAGTTTCGACAGAAAAGCTTATTATATGAAAGAAAGCTTTCTATAGTTCTTTTATATACGGCAAACACCAGCATATTATAAATACCATCTTTTTATATTTTTCACCTTATTATTAGTTTCATCAATATCAAATTCCACTGCATTAAACATACACTCTCCACCTGCAATTTTGTATCTTTCAGGAAGTGTTGTTTCAAATCTTTTCAAAGATGCTTCTATATCCATTCCAATTACTGAATGTTTTGGACCTGTCATTCCGATGTCTGTTATATAAGCAGTTCCATTTGGTAATATCTTTTCATCTGCTGTTTGCACATGTGTATGTGTACCAAATAATGCAGTAATTTTCCCATCTAATAAATAACCCATCGCAATTTTTTCAGCAGTTGCTTCAGCATGGAAATCTACAAAAATCAAATCCACTTCATTTTTTAGTTTCTGAACTAAATCTTTTGCCAACACAAATGGATTTTCTGAAAGCACATTAATATCTACTCTACCAATTAAATTAATAACAGCAATTTTTTTATTTTGACAAGTATATATGTTGTATCCTTTTCCTACAACACCTTTTGGGTAATTTGCTGGTCTAATTAATTTAGGATGGTCAATAAATTTAAAAATGTCTTTTTTACCCCAAGTATGATTTCCCATTGTAATAACATCTACATTTAAAGATAAAATATCATTAAAATTCTTTTCAGTAATTCCCATTCCCTCTCCTGCATTTTCACCATTTACAATGATAAAATCTATGTTTTCATTTTGCCTAATTACTGGTAATTCTTTTTTTAATTTTTGAACTCCACTATTTCCAATTAAATCTCCAACTGCTAAAATTTTCATTCAAAATTTCCTCTTTTCCTTATTTTTTATTATTACAATATAATTATTTTATTACCCAACCTTTTTTATTGTGTAAAGAATATAAAAATTGTACTTAATCTACATTCACACCTTTTTCAAATTGTTTTTTTCCAATAAAATAATAAGATATTATATAAATAACATATAATGCCATTCCACCATATAAAATGTGTTTAATTATATTAATATTAGGTGCTGAAACTGTATTAAATAAATTCATAATATCACTATTAAATATTCCCCAAATATATATTCCCAGCAAAGTAATTCCATTTGTAGCAATATAAAATACATAACTATAAATAATAGATTTTATTATTTTTTTATTATTTGATTTATGGCCAACTATTATTCCAAGATAACCAACAAATAGTATAAATAAAATTTCTAAAAATACTGTATTTGCCAAAGTAAGCAATAAACTAAAAATTGTGCTATCATAAGTATTTGCAACAATTTGAAGACTACTTTTTAAGCTTTCAATATTTTCTTTTGTATAATAACATATTAGTAAACAAATTACAATAGTAATACAAGAAGTAAATATACTTATAATGCCAGATAATATCTTAGACATATATATTGTATTTTTACTAACTGGCAATGTATGTGTCAAATAAGATTCATCTTTATATAAATTTCTTGTAAACCTTACCCATGACCTCATTAAACTATTTATTATAATATTTACAATCATAGCAATTGTAACACCAATACATATTTCTCCAATTATATTTAATATAAATGAATTTTCTATATCTGTTAATATTCTTCCAGTAATTGCAAAAAATACAGCCAATAAATAAAATATAATTAATAATTTATATGTCCATTTTAAATCATATTTTAATAATTTTCCTAACATTTAAAATACCTCCTAAATATCTCATCAATAGATGCACTTTCTTTATTTCTTAATTCATCTGCTGAAGATGTTAATATAATCTCTCCGTTATCAATAAAAATAACTTCATCTAATATTCTTTCTATATCAGCAATTAGATGTGTTGATATAATTACACTTGCACCCTCATTAAAATTTGACAAAATAGTATTTAAAATATACTCACGAGTTGCTGGATCTACTCCCCCTAATGGTTCATCTAATATATAAAGTTCAGCTTCTCTACTCATAACAAGAATTAACTGTACTTTTTCTTGCATTCCTTTTGACATTTTAGTTAATTTCTTATCAATTTCTAAATCTAAATCTTTCAATAGTTTTATAGCTTTTTTAGAATTAAAATTATCATAAAACTCTTCAAAATACTTAATTACTTGCCTAATTGTCATATTTTTATCTAAATATGTTCTTTCTGGCAAATAAGCTATAATTTTTTTAGAATTTACCCCTGGCTTTTCTCCATTAATTAAAACCTCCCCACTTGTTGGAGTTAATAAATCATTAATTAATTTTATAAGTGTACTTTTTCCAGTTCCATTTTTTCCTAAAAGACCTATAATTTTTCCTCTTGGAATTTTTAAATTGATATTTTTTAAAATTGGTTTATTATCAAACTCCTTAGATAAAACTTTACATTCAAGTAATTCCATTTTTAATCACATTCCTTTCTAAGACATACTCTAATTAAAAAATAATAAAATTTGGCTAAATGTCAAATTCTTGCAAGCAAACAATAGCCTCTTTCCTATCAAATCCAATATCTTTCATACTTTTTAGATAATCTATTATTTTCTCACCTGCAAGTTCTTTCTTTACCTTTTCAATCAACTTACAATCATTTGTTACAAATTTACCATTAGTTCTCTCTGTATAAACTAATTTCTGATTTTCTAGTTCAACTAAAGCTTTTTGCATAGTATTAGGATTAACCTTTACCATAAGTGCTAGCTCTCTTACAGAAGGTAACCTTTCGCCTTGCTTCAATTTACCAGAAACAATCTCAATTCTCAACTTTTCTACTAACTGAAGATAAATAGGTCTTTCATTATCAAAAACATATTCCATGATATTGCTCCTTTCTTTATTGTATTACTTGCTTAATACAATAATACTATTTTCAAAAAAAAATGTCAATACCTTTTTTAATTTTTCATTTTAAACATAATTTGGAATAATTGGGCATAATTGGGACAGGCACTGATATGCCCAATTATGTCTAAATAATGAGTCAAAAATCATAAAAGCAAGTAGTATCAACCACTTGCTGTTTAACAACCATTTTAGGATAATCCCCCAGCTGTGCTACAATATGCAGGGTTACTGGAAAAAGAACAAAAGTGGCATGATTAAAATTTTATGACCTTTTAGATAACTTTTCATGCCACGTCTTTGTTCGC
>JAAWEC010000121.1 GCA_022794095.1 Clostridia bacterium | reverse complement strand
TTGTCTGTTTCTGATATAGTATAAAGAGTATTTAATAGTAGTTGTAAAATTTTGTAACAGTTTTGATTTTCATGTGTTACCTCTTGTATGATTTTATTAATATGTACAGCATATTTTAATTTGTCCAAATCGATTCTTAAATTGTAAAACACTTCAATTGGTTCTACCGAATTGATATGGTATGTTCCGAGAACCTTTAAATACCAAGTATTCCCCAAAGCAGAACATCTGTGTACCAGCTAAAAGAGCACTTTTGGGTCTTCTTGCTCCTTTAGCCACACATGAGATTTTTCCGAACATTTGGAGTTAAAATAGTTAGCATTTTGTCAAAATCTCCCATATTATTTTCTGATAATACAATTCCATTTATTTTTGTGTTTGCCATTTTTACTATCATTCCTTTTTGTTTACATGTTAAAATTTTAGCATTTCCCTACTATATATCATATTTTGTTCCATATTACTCATTTAAAGCAAATATTTTTAAGTCTGTTCCCTTTTTTTATTTTCTGTTATATCAGATTTAAAATTGTTATTTTCAATGCCTTTTTCTATATCTTCAATTTGTTTTAGTTCAATAAAAGCATTAATATCTCCTGTGTTTTTAAAGGTTTCCCATGCAATTTTTTTAATCATACGCTTTTCTCTCCTTTTCTTAAAGTTTTACCTTTAATTTTATCTTTTGCTTTTTTACACTTTTTTATACAAATTATAGAAAAGTTTTCTGTTATTTGTGTAATCTTTTCCCTTTATTTTAATTTGAATTTATTTACTATTGTATCATTTGACTGCCAATCTTGTTTTACCTTTACCCATGTTTTCAAATTTATTTTTATACCAAAATTATTTTCCATATCAATTCTTGCAAGTTTTCCAATTCGTTTTAGCATTTCACCATTTTTTCCTATAATAATACCTTTGTGTGATTCTCTCAAACAATAAATTGTTGCTTCTACATCATAAATTTCTTGATTTTGTTTGTTTTTTCTCAATTCCATTTTTTCAACTTCCACGAAAATTCCATGTGGCACTTCATCTTGTAACAATTTAAGTGCTTTTTCTCTTATTGTTTCTTCTGCTAATTGCCTTAATGTTTGATCCGTATATTCTTCTACATCATAATATGCAGGCCCTTCTTTTAAGTTCTTTTCAATTTCATCTAAAATTATTTCTTTATACTTAGGTTTAATAGCAGAAATAGGAATAACTGATTCAAAATTATACTCCTTGCTATATTCATCAATTAAATATAAGAGATTCTCCCTTTTTACCAAATCAATCTTATTTATAATTAAAATCGTCTTTTTATTTGATTCTTTAAGCTTATCCAAAATAATTCTGTCGCCTTTTCCAATATCTTTACTAGTTGCTTCTATCAAAAACAAAACCACATCACTATCTGGAATACTAGAAAACGAAGTTTCTATCATCGTTTCATTAAGCTTTGTTTTTGGTTTATGGATACCAGGTGTATCCACAAAAACAATCTGGCTATTTTCACGATTTACAATACCTCTAATAGCTGTTCTTGTAGTTTGCACTTTATTTGCAATTGCTGCAACTTTCTCTCCTACTAATAAATTAAGCAATGTTGATTTTCCTACATTTGTTCTTCCAATTAATGCTACAAAACCTGATTTAAAATCTTCCATAAATATTTCTCTCCTTTTGGGCATATCTGGGACAGGCACTGAGTATCCCTTTTGGGCATATCTGGGACAGGCACTGAGTATCCCTTTTGGGCATAATTGGGACAGGCACAGAATAGCCCTTTTAGTTATCTGAAACAAGTTATTGTGTTTCTCTTGCTTTATTATATACTATTTTTTTGCTAAATTTGTAGAATTTAAGAATTTTTCTTATTTTTTTTATTTTACTAATATTTTAGTATTAAAGTCAAGTAGTATTGTTTTAAAATGCTCTCTTATATTTTTAACCCTGCTCCTATTGCTCTAATACTACAAAAACCCATAAATAATAAGTTTTGTCAAAACTTATTATTTACGAGTTAGATTTTTTTATATCTGTATTAAAATATAAACTTGTCAGCATTTATAACTAATTCACCAATTCCTGCGTTTCCAGTTGTTTTATAGAAATAAATCGTGTTTGTGATAATTTCATTTTCTTTAATTCCTGATATACTTACCCTTTGCCAAGCTGCATTAGATGAAAATTCGTCACCAATAGGAACTTTTTTTGTTGAATCTACATATAATCTTGCTGTTATTATTAAGTTATGTGCAGCTGTTGAATATTGATTATAATAATCTATACTTTTTATTCTAATTTCATATGGAAATTCAACTTGCCACCAAGCAGGAGTCATGTTAGGCCACCAATAGCCTCCTTCTCCATTACTTTTTTTACCATCTAATGCTAGACAAGCAGGACTGCCTCCACTACCCACTGAACCATCTACTGTAATTGTTCCTTCCTCTACTGTCGTTATATTTTTTGTTACTATAGGCTGTGTCCATTCAACATATGCATATTCACATTTTTTTAATTCTGAAAGCCAAATTTCATTTTGTTTTATTTTACTCTTAGCATATTCATTATTAGCAAGTGCTTTTACTGCATTTTCGTTTTTTAAGATTGGTTCTAAAAAACTACTTGGATTGTTAATTATATAGTCAATATTGTCATTTATTGATAACACTGCTGGTAATAAAATTGTATCATTTAGCAATAATTCTATAGAATTTGCATCATTCATTTTAGTTATTATATTATTGTATAAATGTAGTAAGTCACTATTACTTATTGTAAGATCTGTCATATTTCCGTCACTAGATGATACATTGTCTGAACCATCTATTTTTAATTGTAGTGAACTATTTATTTCGAATTCATAAGGATATTCTTTTAGTTTTGTGTAAATTGACTTACCTTCTTCAACAATCACTGATTCTTTCTTTTCCTCTGTAGGATGACTATTAAGTGAAACATATTGTATTTCTACATCTTCACATAATTTATCTGCTAAATATTGTAATGTTGCAACTTTTCCATTTTCATCATAACTTTGCATTTGTATATTTGTTATTTTTAATTTCATTATTTCAATTGATGTTTGTTTTCTATTTTGCTCTTTTGCTTTATCTGCTTTATTTAATAATCCATTATCTCCCATTAAAGTAGCAATTGTTATTCCAGCTAAAATTAATAAAATAATTACTGTTATAACCAAAGTTATTATTGTTATTCCGACTATCTTTATCTAGCAAATTCCTTGCATGTCTATGCCCTTTCAAGAATTCCTCATTCATATTTAATTTGTTCCTCTCTATCATTATGCATAAGCATGACGCTTTTTAAAGCTAAGTAAGTTTGTAATTTCATTTTCTGTATTTTTAGCTCTTTTAGTTTTTCTTGCTCTTTCTTGTTCCAATTCTCTTTTTTGTTTTTCTGCCATAGATTGACAAATAGCTTTTTGATAAGTGAAATGTGTATCTTGTGCTATCTTGCTCCAATTGTATTCATTTCTTATTTTATTTTTTGCTTTTTTAGTAATGTCTGCACATAGCTTGTGGTCATATAATAATTCCAATATAGAATCTGCAATAGAATTTGGATTTCCACAATATGCTTTCATTCCGTTTTCTTTATGTTGCACTATTTCATTCAGTCCTCCTATATCTGATACTACTACTGGATTTTCTGATAACATTGCTTCTAGTGCTACAATTCCAAATGGCTCATATGTACTTGGAAATACTGATATATCTGCAGCTTTATACATTTTTTGTACATCTTTTCCATTCATATATCCTGCAAAATATACTTTATTTGCAATTCCCATAGCATTTACTTGTTGTTTTAATTCATCTATCATACCACCTTTTCCACAAATAACTAATTTTGTGTCATGGTATCCTTCTAAAATCTTTGGCATAGCAGAAATTAAGTGCTGTATTCCCTTTTCATAAACCACTCTTCCCATGAATAAGATAATTTTTTCATTATCCATCGCAAATTTTCTTCTAAAGTTGTAATCTCTTTCTATTCCATTAAACAGATTTAAATTTACTCCATTTGGTACTACATTAATTTTGTCATATGGTAAACCAAATAACCTTTGTAATTCATTTTTCATGTAATTACTATTTACTATTACTTCTGCTGATTCGTAGGTTAACATCCATTCTGTGTCATTTATATATCTTTGTTGTTCATCATGAATACCACTGTTTCTACCTGCTTCTGTTGCATGAATTGTTGAAACTATTGGAATGTTGTAAGAATTTTTTAATGTTTTAGCACTATATGCAACTAACCAATCATGTGCATGGATTACATCAAAATTACCTTCTTTTGCAATTATTTCATTTGCTTTTGCAATCATATTGAAATTCATTTGCATTATCCAATCAATGAAATTATTTGGGTTAATCATGTAATTATCTATTCTATATACTTTTACTCCCTTATCATCTTCAAAATAAGGTGCATCTCCATCTCTATATGTAACAACTGTTACTTCATGACCATCTTTTATTAAAGTTTTTGATAAATCATAAACAACTCTTGCTATTCCTCCTACCACTCTTGGTGGATATTCCCATGTTAACATTAATATTTTCATGGTTTTTCTTCCCTTCTTCCCTATTTTCTTTTGTTGTTTTTATTTTTTGACATTTTTCTCTGTTCTTATTGTATACAACTTTTTATAAAAAGTAAACCGTTTTTGAAAAGTTTTTTTAAATTTTTATCACTATTTAATAATTTTATAAATTTGATTTTTTTAAAGTATTGATAACACAAGAAATCCAAAGTTTTTCTATATAAAAACATTTGCTTTTATAAATTTGTGTAGAATATATTTTTGTTGTATAGATAATTCCTATACAACAAAAATAGGATTTGGGGGCCGTCCCCAAATCCTACTTTTATTTCATTGCTTCTTCTACTGCTACTGCTACTGCTACTGATGCTCCTACCATTGGGTTATTACCCATTCCGATTAATCCCATCATTTCTACATGG
>JAAWEC010000120.1 GCA_022794095.1 Clostridia bacterium | reverse complement strand
TATTTTTAGAAACATTAGATGAAATAAATACAGTAGCAAGAACAGCAAAACAAGAAAAAGAAGAAAAATTTATTGCAACCGTAGCTTGCAAAGCGGCAGTAAAAGCCAACATGGCATTAACAGTACAAGAAGTAGAAGCATTAATGGATAAATTATTAGAATTACCAAATCCATTTACTTGCCCACATGGAAGACCAACTGTAATTAAAATGACTAAATATGATATTGAAAGAAAATTTGCAAGAAAATGAGACCTGTCCCTATTGTCTCAAGGAGGAAAAACAAATGGCATTTATTATTATAGTATCAATTGTAATATATTTTGTTTTAATTGCTTGGACTTGGCAAAGTTTAGGTTTTATTGAAAAAACAAAAAAGGTAGGAATAATCGTAATAGGAATATTTTTAACATATATAATAACACTTATTGTTTTTCAAATTGCAAAAGGAGACATCACTTATCCAAATGCCAATATACAAAACAGTATTAAAAATATGCTAGTAGCTATTTTTACTGGTATTAATGGGTTGATTGTTATGCCTCAAATAGGCAAAATGTTGGACAAAATCAATGAAGATGAAATAGAAAAAGAACAATTAACTAAAAGAGTAATTATACTCCTAATAATATTTATAATATGTCTTGTTTTCGAGAGTGGCTACATGAAAAATACACAAGAAGGAATTTTGAAAATATATCAAACTATGGTAGAAAAATAAATTAAAAATAAATTAATAATAAATTAATAGGAGAAAACTAATAAAACTACTACCAAATAGGATAGATAAATATAAAAAGGAATGTGTTAAAATGCAAAAAGTAATTGTAATATGTGGCCCAACAGCATCTGGAAAAACAGGGCTATCTATTGAACTAGCAAAAAAAATAAATGGCGAAATTGTATCAGCTGACTCTATGCAAATTTACAAAGAAATGGACATTGGAACAGCAAAACCAACAAAAGAAGAACAACAAGGAATAAAACATTATTTAATAGATTTTGTGTCACCAGAAGAGAGATATAGTGTAGCAGATTACAAAAAAGACGCAAAAAAAGCAATTGAAGAAATTATACAAAAAGGTAAAATGCCAATTGTAGTAGGAGGTACTGGACTTTACGTTGATAGCTTAATTTATGAAATTGAATATGCAGATATAGAATTTGACAAAGACTATAGAGAAAAACTAGAAAAAAGGGTTCAAAAAGAAGGCTTAGAAAAACTATATGAAGAAGCTAAAAAAATTGACCAAATAGCAATAGAAAAAATAAGTCAAAATGATGAAAAAAGAATTCTTAGAATATTAGAAATTTATAAAGCAACAGGAAAAAACAAAACAGAGCAGGAAAAAGAATCACGAAAAAATCCTCCTAAGTATGACTATCAAGTATATGCACTAAAATGGGAAAGAGATGATTTGTATGAAAGAATAAACCATAGAGTAGATGTAATGATAGAACAAGGATTAATAGAAGAGGTAAAAAAAATATTACAAACACATAAAACTTTCCCAACAGCTATGCAAGGACTTGGCTACAAAGAGGTGGTCGAATATATAGCAGGGGATTTAACAAAACAAGAAATGATTGAAAAATTAAAAAGAGATACAAGAAGATATAGTAAAAGACAAATGACGTGGTTTAGAAAAAATAAACAAACAATTTGGTTAGATGGACAAGTAGAAAAAGAAACAAATATAAATATAATTATGGAAAATTTGTGATTAATTATAGCTTAAATAAAACTGCTGATGTATAAATATTTTTCAGTTACATTCGAATTTTCATATCAACAGTTTAGATAATTATTATATTACTTAGCTGTAACTATAATAATTCAACAATTTTTTAAGGAAAGGAAGTTTAGCTTGAAAAAGGGAAATCAAAATAAAAAAAAGGTAATTATATACATAACATTAACTGCAATTTTGATATATGTTGCTTATGCAATCTATCTTTTAGTAAAGCAACCAACAAATGTATTCACAATTGAAGAAGGTAAACTTTATCAAGAAGAAACAGACATAGGCTATGTTATAAGAAGTGAAACTGTAGTAAAAGGAGAAAACTATAAAAATGGAATGGTGCCAATTAAATCAGAAGGAGAAAGAGCAGGAAAGAATGAAAATATATTTCGATATTATAGCACAAATGAGGAAAATTTAAAGAAAAAAATAGAAGATTTAGATATAAAAATTCAAGAAGTTATGCTAAATGATAATAGTTTACTTACTTCTGATATGAGATTATTGGAAAACCAAATTGATGAAAAAATAGCAGATATAAATAAAATTACAGATAGCACAAAACTTGCAGAATATAAAAAAGAAATTAATAAATTAGTTACTAAAAAAGCACAAATTGCAGGAACATCTAGTCCAAAAGGTTCTTATTTAAATCAGTTAATTGAAGAAAGAAAAAAATATGAAAGTCAATTAAACTCAGGTGCAGAATATGTAAAAGCACCTACAAGTGGAATAGTATCATATAAAGTAGATGGGCTAGAAGAGGTGTTAACACCAGACAATTTTAGTTCTTTAAGTAAAGAATATTTAGAAAACTTAGACTTGAAAACAGGAAAAATAGTTGCAACAAATGAAGAAAGTGGAAAAGTAATAGATAACTTTTCATGTTATATTGCAACAATATCATCTTCTGAAGAAGCAAAAAAAGCTCAAATAGGACAAAAAACAAAAGTAAGATTGTCTAGCAATGTAGAAATTCCAGCAGAAATAACAAATCTTATAAAAGAAAATGATGATGACTATGTTATTATATTAAGAATAGAAAAACAAATAGAAGAACTAATAAATTATCGTAAAATTTCTTTTGACTTAATATGGTGGGACGACTCTGGCCTAAAAGTTCCAAACCAGGCAATTATAAATCAAGATGAATTGAATTATGTAGTTAGAAACAGAGCACGGATATTTAAGCAAAATATTAGTAAAAGTTAAAAGACAAGGTGAAAAGTATTCTATTGTTGAGCCATATTCTACAAAAGAATTACAAGAATTAGGATTTTCAAATGAAGAAATATCAAAATATAAAAAAGTATCAATTTATGATGAAATATTGTTAAATCCAAATGTAGATAATTTAGAATAATATTACAGAAGTATTACAAAATTATTAAAAATCAATAACATTCATAAAAAGCATTGACAAGAACGCAAAAAAAGTAGATACTAGAAGAAATAAAACAAAGGAAGTAAATTTAGGAGGTTTTTTTATGTCAGGAGCATTAATGGAAAAAGTATGGGGACTTATTGGAATGGATACACAAGAAGAGGAAGAATACGAAGAAGAAAATGTATATGATTATGAAGATGAAGACGAAGAAGTTGTCGAAGATAGAAAATTTTTTGGAAGAAAAAATAAAGTGGTTAGTATGCCACAAGCAGCTAATGCTATTCAAATGGTAATTTCACAACCTACTACATTTGAGCAATCAGATGAAATTTGTGCATTTTTAAAAGAAAAGAAATCTGTTATTGTTAATTTAGAATATGTAAATAAAGATGTTGCAAGAAGAATTGTTGACTTTATTAGTGGTGGAGTTTACGCTTTAGATGGATATATTCAAAAAATATCTAACTCTATCTTTTTGGTAGCACCATCAAATTATGAAATTACAAATGAAATGGCAAGAGAAGAAATGAAAAGCAAACTTTCTGTATCATGGTTAAAAAATAATGGAGTAAACTAAGAAAAATTTTAGCTAAGGAGGATAAGTTTGAAAAAAATTTGGAATAAAAAAAGTTTTCAAACTGAGTTGTTGTGCCTTAAGGAGGGAAAAAAGGAAATGATAACACCACTAGATATCGAAAACAAAAAGTTTTCAAAACAAATGATGAATGGATATAGTGTAGAAGAAGTAGATGATTTTTTAGATGATTTAACAGCAGATTATACAAAAAATTATAAAGAAGCAACTGAATTAAAATCAAAAGTAGATGAATTGACACAAAATTTAGAACACTATAAAGCAATTGAACAAACATTACAAAGTACTTTATTAATGGCTCAAACTACAGCAGAAGATGTAAAAAAAGTAGCGCAACAACAAGCTGACCAAATTGTAAATGATGCTAAAGCAAATGCTCAAAAGCAAGTAAATGATTTAGACAATGAAATTATAGCTAAAAGAAAAGAATTAGAGGACGTAAAAAAACAATTTGATATATACAAAGCAAAAATGGAAGCATTATTAATATCACAATTAGAATTATTAAAAGATATAAACAAAGAAGATAACTAAAGATAAAAGATGTATTTTTTTAGGACTAAGGTCGAGAAATACATCTTTTTTTGAAGAAATATGTTACAATCTAGGGGGTATATTACAGAACTGTTAAATGTATGTTACATTTGTGTAAATACTATTGACATTATAAAAAAAAAGAATAAAATATTAGTATCAAAGAAAGGCAAAATATGAGAATAATAGGTGGAAGAGCAAAAGGAACAAAACTATATACTTTAGAAGGAGAAAATACAAGACCAACACTAGATAGAGTAAGAGAATCTTTATTTAATATTCTCCAATTAAAAATACAAGGAAGTACTTTTTTAGATTTATTTTCAGGAAGTGGAGCTTGTGGAATAGAGGCAGTAAGCAGAGGAGCTAAAAAAGCAATCCTTTGTGACAATTCAAAACAAGCAATTCAAATAATAAAGAAAAATATAGAAAAGACCCATTCTGAAGAACAAACTGAAGTATACAAAATGGATTTTGAAGAATTATTAAAAAATGAACTCAAAGAAAAACCAACTATAACATTTATAGATCCACCATATAAAACAGACTTTGCTATCAAAGCTGTAAAAACCATGTTAGACAAAAAAATAATTAATGAAGATAGTATAATAGTGATTGAAACAGACCAGCAACAAAAATTAATAGAACAATTAAAAGATATTGAAATAGAAATCGCAGATGAAAGAAAATATGGAAGAGTACATCTTATCTTCTTAAAACCAAAAAGAAAGGGGTAAACCATGGAAATATTTACATTATTAGAAACGTTAGAGGAATTATTAGAAACGAGTAGAAATCTACCATTTTCTTCAAAAGGTGTAGTGGATAAGGAAGCAATATTAGACTTAATAAAAGAAATTAGACTAAAACTTCCAGATGAACTAAAACAAGCCAAATGGGTAAAAGAAGAAAGACAACGAATTTTAGTAGAAGCAAAAAAAGAAGCAGATGGAATTGTAAAAGAAGCAGAAAATAGAATAATAGCAATGGTAGATGAGCATGAAATAACAAGAAAAGCTTATGACCAAAAAACAGAAATTATAGAAACAGCAAATGAAATGTCAAGAGAAATATCAGCAGGAACCAAAGAATATGCAGACACATTATTAGCTAATACAGAAGATATATTAAACAACACATTAGAAAATCTAGGAAACCATATGAATGAAGCTTTAAAATTAATGCAGATTTCATTAGAAGATACAATAAAAACAATACAAACAAGTAGAAAAGAATTAAAATAGGGAGACAAAAGGGACATTGGGGACGTTTCCTTTTGCTCCTTTTTAAGTTTATTTTGAAATTAGGATTTGGGGACGGCCTCATAATCCTACTTTTTAAAAACAAAATTAGGATTATGGGGCCGTCCCCAAATCCTGGTTTCAAAATAAAGGAAGGTGTAAAAATGGCAAAAAAGAAGAGATACAAGAAAAAGAATAGAGCTTCTAAAGCAGATGTAACAGTAGTTACTTTAATTATATTAAGTATTTTATTAGCAGTTTTAATTTATACAAAGTCAGGTGTAATAGGAACAAAATTAAATGAAATGTTAGGTGGAATGGTAGGAATAGTACAATACATATTACCAATAGGAATATTTATAATTGCTATAAAACTAGCTTCAGAGGGAAGTGAAGAACTAACGCCAAAATTAATACAATATGGAGTGCTATTAGTTAGTTTATCAATTGTATTTAGTGTATTCCAAGTTTCGTCAGGAGAATTACAATCAAATAAAGAATTATCAGAAATAATAAAAGATGCATATTTTTTAGGTTCACAAAGTAAAGGTGGAGGAACAATAGGAGCTTTACGGAGCAACACCACTTGCTAATTTATTAGGAAATGTTGGAGCAATTATACTTTGTTTAGGAATTGCCATTATATTGATAGTATTTACGTTTGGAATTAATTTATCAGAATGGATTAGTAATTTTGTAGAAAAAGCAGAGGAAAAACAAGAAGAAAGAAGACAAATAAGAGAAGAGATGCGTAAACAAGAGGTAAAAGAAGAAAAAGAAACACCTGCACAAAGAAAAAGAAGAGAAAGAGAAGAAAGACTAGTACAAAAACAACTAGAAAAAGAAGCAATGGATAATCAAATAAAAATCAATTTCGGTGGAAGATTTGTGGATAGCAATGAAGAAAAATCAGGTTTGAAGAAGTATGACCATAGTGAAGATGACTTAGAACCATTAACAAAGCAATCTAAGTTGGGAAGAAAAAAATCTGGAATTGATATACCAATTGAAGATGAAATTACAAAAGAAGAACAAATACAACCAGATGTTATTGAAAATAATTTATTTAAAGATGTAGAAGAACAAAAAGAAGATAAGAGAAAAGCTGTATTACAATTAGAACATGCAATTACAGTAGAGGATGAACATTATGAATATCCACCAATTGAAATATTAAGCAAAGGTAGTAAAAAAGCATTAAAAGGTGGTGCAAAGGCTTTAACAGATACAGCAACAAAATTACAAAAAACATTACATAGTTTTGGAGTATCTGCAAAAGTAGAAAATGTTTCAGTAGGACCTGCAATTACAAGATATGAACTAAAACCAGCAGAGGGTGTACGTGTTAGTAAAATAGCAAACTTAGCTGATGATATTGCCCTAAATTTAGCTGCTGAAACAATCAGAATTGAGGCACCAATACCAGGAAAACAAGCAGTTGGAATCGAAGTGCCAAATCAAGAAAGAGAAGCTGTACATCTAAGAGAAGTAATAGATAGTGACGAATTTAAAGATGAAGAATCAAAATTAGCAATAGCACTTGGAAAAGATGCAGCAGGACAAATACAATTAGCAGACATTGGTAAAATGCCTCATATACTAATTGCAGGAGCAACAGGTTCAGGAAAAAGTGTATGTATAAATACAATTATAACAAGTATAATTTATCATGCTAAACCAAGTGAAGTAAAATTCGTTATGGTTGACCCAAAAGTAGTAGAATTATCAGTATACAATGGAATACCACATCTATTGATACCTGTTGTAACAGACCCAAGAAAAGCAGCAGGAGCACTTGCATGGGCAGTGCAAGAGATGGATAATCGTTACAATTTATTTGCTGAAAAAGGTGTAAGAGATTTAAAAGGTTATAATAAAGCAATTGAAAATGAAGAAGGATTAGGACAATTACCACAAATTATAATTATTGTAGATGAGTTAGCAGACTTAATGATGGTAGCAAAAGGTGATGTAGAAGATGCAATTTGTCGTTTAGCACAAAAAGCAAGGGCAGCAGGAATGCACTTAGTTATTGCAACACAAAGACCATCTGTTGATGTAATCACTGGGCTAATTAAAGCAAATGTACCATCAAGAATAGCCTTTGCAGTATCTTCACAAGTTGACTCAAGAACAATTTTAGACAGTGTAGGAGCAGAAAAGCTACTTGGAAAAGGAGATATGCTATATTTCCCATCTGGTGCACCAAAACCATCAAGAGTACAAGGAGCATTTGTAACAGATGAAGAAGTAGAAAAAATTGTAGATTTTGTAAAATCTAATGGAACAGCAACTTATAGTGAAGACATTTTGGAAACAATTGAAAACAGTAACAAAACAGACAAAGAAATAGCACAAGATGCTTCAGAAGATGATGATACAGACCCATTTTTAATGGAAGCAATACAAACAGTTGTAGAAACTGGACAAGCTTCGACATCTTTTATCCAAAGAAGATTTAAAGTAGGCTATGCAAGAGCAGGAAGAATAATTGACCAAATGGAAGAAAGAGGAGTAATTTCAGGTTACCAAGGAAGCAAGCCAAGAGAAGTGCTTATGACATTGGAAAAATGGAATGAATTAAAAATGGGAACAAGTGAAGAATAATATATTTTGGTACTTAGGTCACCAAATATATCAAAAGGAGAAAGAATTTGCAAAAGAAAAAAAGTGATAAGTTCTTAAATAAAATTGTAAAAAAGGACTATAACAATGAACTTGAAAAGGTTTTAGAAAAAAAATATTTTGATGAAAATACAAAAAGTATGTTACTTAGTATTTTATACAAATTGGAAACAGCATATAAAGATTACGAAAAGGTTAAACCAGATGTAGAAGATAAAGAACAGTTTATTCAAGATATTATAGATTGTATTAAATATAATTGCGAAGAAATCAAAGTAATTAAACTAAATTCAATAGAAAGTAAAATTTTAGGCAATAAAACTTTTCAAGTAGATAAAACAAAAAAAAGAATTATTTGCTATCCAATCGAAAGGAAGCTTTTATACTGCATTGCAAAGATTAATAAAAATGAAAAAATTATCAAAGATAAATATTATGTAGTAAATAAAACATTATCAGACTTAATAAATGTAGGAAATAATATCAATACAGTTGAACCAATGCGAGATTTTAACGGATTTTCTTGGAATACAATTCCAAGAGAAATTGAAAGTATTTGCCATAATCTAATTTATCAGAATATTAGAATGCTAGTGGGACATGAATTTTTAAATAAATGGATAAAAAACCAAGAATATATCATAGATTATATGGAATCTTTTCAAAATAAATTAGAAGAAAAATATGGACAAGAACAACAAGAAAGTCTTATAGAATATTTAAACCAAATATCTGTCTTATTGGCAATTCGTTACAATCCTAAAATAAAGGCTAAATTGGAAAAAGATAAAAAAGATGTAGAAGCTAAATTAGAAAAAATAAAAGATAATCAAAAGTTTGTACAAGAAATAACAAAAGAAAAGCACGATTTAACCAAAGAAATAAAACAAATTGATGAAACTTTAAATAATAAAAATATGTTACAAGATGAGTATGAAAAAAGAAATCAAGATTTACCACTACAAGAAAAGATTTTTAGTAGCAGAATTTTGTCAAAAATCATGGTAAAAGAAAGAGAAGAAAAAATCAAAAAATTAGAAAAATTAAATAAACTATTAAATCCACAAAAATTTATTAGTTATAAAAAAGAACTAGAAGCAAAGCAAAAGTATTTAAAGTTATTAGATATTGAAAAAATAGATAACACAATATCAAGCAACATTATAGAATTCCAAAAACAGTTTTTAAATTGTTATAAAACAAAAATTGAAAAAATAGAAACAAAACAAAAACTAATTGAGCTTATTTACGAATTTAGATATTATTGTTTGATACCATTTAACAGTCAAAAAACTATTGGGCAAGTAAATAAAATTACAGATAATATTAAAAAAATACAAGATATATTAATCGAAAAAGCACATGAATTAAAACTAATAGATATATTTTCAGATGATAAAGAATTAGACCATAAAATTTTAAGAAATATATTTTATGTTAGAGTAATTGGATTAGAGGATTTATATGTAAGAATTACAAAAGAAAGTGATAGTTATTACGTTGGGCTTTTCGATGAAAATATTTTTGAAGAAAAAGTTGAAATTGGAAAAATAAATATAAAAGACTTGATAATAAAAACAAATAAAAAAATAAAGTTTTTTAACTAATATAAAAGTACAATAAAAAAAGGAGAATTTTTTATGAAAATTACATTTTTAGGAGCAACAAAAACAGTAACAGGTTCAAATTTTTTAATAGAAGCCTGTGGAAAAAAATTTTTAATAGATTGTGGAATGTGGCAAGGAAAAGTAGAACTTGAAAATCAAAATGGAGAAGAATTTGAATTCAATCCAACAGAAATCGACTTTATGTTATTAACACATGCACACATAGACCATTCTGGAAGAATACCTAAATTATACAATGAAGGGTTTAAAAATAAAATTTATGCCCATAAAGCAACCTGTGACTTATGTGCATTAATGTTACCAGACAGTGGACATATTCAAGAAATGGAAAATGAATGGAAAAACAAAAAAAGAAAAAGAAAAGGCGAAAAAGAAATTCCACCACTATACACAGCAGAAGAAGCTGCAAGAAGTTTAGAAATATTTGAACCAGTACAATATGACGAAATAATAGAAATTACAGAAGACATACATGTAAGATTTAATGATGCAGGACATATGTTAGGTTCTAGTATTATTGAATTATGGACAAAAGAAGATGGAAAAGAAACAAAAACTGTATTTACAGGAGATTTAGGAAATAATGATATTCCATTATTAGATTCTCCAACAATGATAGAAAATGCAGACTACTTAGTTATGGAGTCAACTTATGGAAGCAGACTACACCTAAGAAATGACGAAAAAGCAGAACTTTTCTTAGACATTGTATCAGAAACATTAGACAAAGAAGGAAGTGTAGTAATACCATCTTTTGCAGTTGGAAGAACCCAAGAAATATTATATGAAATAAACAAATTAAAAGACCAACATAAAAGTGATGAAGAATTCCAAAGAAAATACAGAACAATAATGAAATCAAATGTATATGTAGACAGTCCACTTGCAATATCAGCAACAGAAGTATTTAGAGAAAACACAAATCTATTTGAAAGAGAAATACAAGAAGAAATAACAAGAGGAGACAACCCACTTGAATTCCCAGGGCTAAAATTCACACAAACAGCAGACGAATCAAAAGCACTAAATGAAGACAACACACCAAGCATTATAATCTCAGCAAGTGGAATGTGTGAAGTAGGAAGAATAAAACATCACCTAAAACACAACCTATGGAATCCAAAATCAACAGTACTATTTGTAGGATACCAAGCACCAGGAACTTTAGGATATAGCATTGTAAATGGTGCAAAAAAAGTAAAAATATTTGGAGAAGAAATAGCAGTAAATGCTAGAATAGAGTACATTGAAGGCTATTCAGGACATGCAGACCAAGAAGGATTAATGAATTTTATATATTCTTTTATAAATAAGCCAAAACACATCTTCTTAGTACATGGAGAAGAAGAAGCACAAGAAACACTATCACAAAAAATACAAACAGATGCAGGAATTGGAGTAACAACACCAGAATTTGGCGAAACATATGAAATAAATGGAATAGAAGACAAAATAGAAATAACAAACAAAATACAAAAACCACAAGCAAAAACATTAAGAACAGAAATAATAAATCGTTTAGAAACATTAAAAGAAGAAATCAAAGACATGGATAACTATGTAAGGCAAGACATAGAAGATGACAAATTAAGAGACGAAGACATCTTCAGAATCAACGAAAAAATCAAAGACCTAGAAAAACAAATCCTAAACGTAATAGAAGGATAGTTTGGGCATAATTGGGACAGGCACCGAGTAGCCCTTTTGGGCATAACTGGGACAGGCACTGAGTAGCCCAAACTAACTTTTTTGTGCAGATTAAATTTGAGGTATGTTACTAAAAGTTCGAAGAACTGCAATATAAGCCTATAATATAAAAAAATCAAAAGAGGGAGAAAAGAATGGAAAATAAGTATTTTAATGAAGCAATGATTGGGAATAAGAATATTTTAGCAACTTTTACAGAGAAAGGAGAAATGCAAAGAATTTATTTTCCAACTAAGGATAATAGGCAGTATATCGACTTTTTTCATACAGGAGTGAAAATAAATCAATCTGACTTGATTTATTTACATGATGATATTAATAATGTATACAAACAATATTATGATACTGACACAAATATTCTAAATACTGAAGTTACAAATACTTATTTTAATCTAAAAATACTTCAAACAGATTATGTTATGATAAAGGAAAATGTATTAGTAAAAAAATATGTTTTCTTAAATGAGGGAAAAATTGATTTAGATACAAGTTTTTATATCCATTCAGAATTATTATCAGATTATAATAATCATGTTAGCTGTAAGATAATAGATGGAGGGATGTTGCAATATGCCCATGATTTTAGCTTTTCGACTTTTGCAAAAGGGCATGAGATTTCAAAACATCAAATTAATGGAAGCAGAGAAAATATCAAAAGAGGAGAAATTTACGATAAAGATTATATTGGTATGTCAAAAGATACTAGTGTTTGTTATGATTTAGGAACAATTAAGCCACAAGAGAAGAAAATGTTAGAAATTTGCATAGTTATTGGAGAAAATAAAAATATATCTGATATGGAAGAAGAAGTGGAAAGAGTTAAAAAAATTGACTTAAATAAGGAATATAATGATACAAAATCATATTGGAGAAAATATGTAAAGACACACAATGGATTAGGTTTGAAAGACCCTGAAAATAGCTATGAAGAAAAAATTTATGACATTTATAAAAGAAGCATTTTGTTATTTCCACTTTTAACGAATACAGAAACAGGTGGAATAATTGCATCAGCAGAAATTGATGAAAACTTTTCACAATGCGGTAGATATGCATATTGTTGGACAAGAGATGCAGTGTTTATGACAAAGGCATTGGACATTTTAAAAATGGAAAAGGAAACAGAAAAGTTTTATAAAACATTTTGTAAGAAAACTCAAAGCAAAAATGGTATGTGGGAGCAAAGGTTTTTTACAGATGGAAAATTAGCACCATGTTGGGGATACCAAGTAGATGAGACAGCTAGTGTTGTTTATGGAGTGTATGAACACTATAAATATACAAAATCAGAAAAGTTTTTAAAAGATAATTTGCAAATGTGTGAAAAGGCTATAAACTTCTTGAAACGATATGTAGAAGATTGGTTAGAAATAGAAGTAGAAGATGAGCATGATAAAGATATTGTTAAACAAGAAATTGAAGCAAATCAAAAACAAAAAAAACATAAATACCATGTAAGCTATGACCTTTGGGAAATGTGTGAGGGAATTCATTTATATTCTTTGGCAAGTATTTATGCTGCATTTGAAAGCATAATGAGAATTTACAGGGTATTAGGAAATAACACATCAGACTTTGAAAATAATAGACTAAAAGAAGAAAAGATAATCAAAAATGAAAGAGAACTAGAAAAATTACAAACAGAAATTAAAAAATATATCAACACAAATATGTATGACAAAGAAAAAAATTGCTATTTAAGAAATACAGAAGATGGAAAAATGGATATAAGCATGATAGGAAGTGTAACACCATTTAATATGTTCAAAGCAAAAGAAAAGAAAATAGTAAACACAGTGGAAAAAATCAATCTATCACTAAGAACCTATACAGGAGGTTATAGACGTTTTGAACAAGACAATTATAGAAATGGCAATCCATGGGCAATTGCAAACTTATGGATGACACTATATTACTTAGAAACAGGAGAAAAGAAAAAAGCAAAGGAAACATTTGACTTTGTCATAAAAACAGCAGGAAAACATAGTTTTTTAGGAGAACAAATAGATAACGAAACCTTAAAACCAAACTGGGTGCTAGGTTTAGGTTGGTCACATGCAATGTTCATAATCGTATTAGAAAAATTATGGAGATAAGTTTGGGCATAATTGGGACAGGCACCGAGTATCCCATTTGGGCATAACTGGGACAGGCACTGAGTATCCCTTTTGGGCATAACTGGGACAGGCACTGAGTATCCCATTTGGGCATAACTGGGACAGGCACCGAGTATCCCTTTTGGGCATAATTGGGACAGGCACCGAGTATCCCATTTGGGCATAACTGGGACAGGCACTGAGTATCCCATTTGGGCATAATTGGGACAGGCACTGAAGTACCAATAGTGAATTTTGGAGGCAGATTGTAAAAAACAGGATAAAGTGTATAAATAAAATATGGGAAAAAATGTAAAAAAGTATAGCCAAATGAAATAAAATGTGTTATACTTATTTTATTGTATAGGAAACTGGAGATTTTACCTATACAATAAAACCATTCCACACAAATTTGCTAAAGTAAATTTGGTAGACGAACAATTAAATATAGGCTGAATACTACATATCAAAATTTAGAGAATATTAAATAGCCCACTATTGTTCTGTATTTAAAATAAATGTTAAGAGGAAGGAGGTTAATGATAATTGCCAAGACAACCGAGAAGAAAAAGCAACACTAAGGTCTATCATTGTATGCTACGTGGAATTAACAAACAAGATATTTTTTTCGATGAGAAAGATTATTTAAAATTTCAAAGTATTATTAGGAAAACGAAAGAGATTTTTTTCTATAAATTATATTCTTATGTTCTAATGCCAAATCATATACATATAGAAATCAAAGACAATACAGATAAAATATCCCAAATTATTCATAGTATGGCAACTAGCTATGCAAACTATTTTAATAAAAAATATCAGCGTGTAGGACATGTATTTGAAAGTCGATTTGAAAGTAAAAATGTTGAAAGTTCGTATTATTTGTTAAATTTAGTCAGGTATATCCACCAAAATCCCGTAAAAGCTAGAATTTGTGAAATGGACAAATATAAATGGAGTAGTTATGTAGAATATTTTAAAAGTGAAGATATTAAATCAAATAAAAGTATAGTAGACAAAGATGAGGTTTTTTCCATATTTTTTGTAGAAAATAAAATAAATAATAAGGAATTTTTAGAATTCAACCAAAAGGTTTTGAAATTTCAAGATAGTGTAGAGTTACTCGAATATGAAATGAGAAATAATTTAACTGATGAGGAAATAATTTATTTTATTAAGGAGAAAATAGGAATTGATAATATCCAAGAAATACAGAAGTATTATAAAAAAGATAGAGATGAAATAATAGCACAAATAAAAAATATTAAAGGAGTGTCGCAAAAACAAATAGCAAGAGTATTAGGAGTTAGTATTAGAGTAGTACAAAAAGTTAAAAAAATAAGTAAATAATGGAGAGTCACTTCAGCATTAGGGCTCTCTGTTTGCTTTAATGTTGATAAATCTACACTAAAACTATCATTTTGGGCAACTCGGTGCCTGTCCCAGTTATGCCCAAGAGGGCAACTCAGTGCCTGTCCCAGTTATGCCCAAAAGGGCAATTCAGTGCCTGTCCCAATTATGCCCAAAAAAATGAAAAAAGTACTTGCAAAGTATTCTTTTTTAGTATAGAATGGAATTGCCTAAGAAAATATAGGCAATACTATAAAAAAATAGATGTTTTTTATGAAAATAAAATAAACGAAACATCTAAAAAAGGAGGAAATGTTATGTCAGTAAAAATTGGAATTAATGGATTTGGAAGAATTGGAAATTTGTCTTTCCAAGCAGCACTAAAAAAAGAAGGGATAGAAGTGGTTGCTATCAACGACCCTTTTATAACAGCAGATTATATGGCTTACATGACAAAATATGATTCAGTACATGGAAAATTTGATGGTACAGTAGAGGGAAAAGATAATGTTTTAACAGTAAATGGAAAAGATATAAAAGTATTTAATGAAATGGAACCAAGAAATATTCCTTGGGGAGAATTAGGGGTAGAATATGTATTAGAATGTTCAGGTGTGTTTACAACTCTTGAAAAAGCACAAGCTCATATTGATGCAGGTGCTAAGAAGGTAATTATTAGTGCACCATCTAAAGATGCACCTATGTTTGTTATGGGTGTTAATCATACAGAATATGACCCAAGTATGAATATTGTTTCTAATGCATCTTGTACAACTAACTGTTTAGCACCATTAGCAAAGGTTATTAATGATAATTTTGGAATTAAAGATGGTTTAATGACAACAGTTCACGCTATGACAGCAACTCAAAAGACAGTGGATGGAGCATCTAAGAAAGATTGGAGAGGTGGTAGAGCAGCAGCTAGTAATATTATACCATCTTCAACAGGAGCTGCTAAAGCAGTTGGAAAGGTTATTCCAAACTTAAATGGAAAATTAACAGGAATGGCGTTTAGAGTTCCAACAGCTGATGTATCTGTTGTTGATTTAACTTGTAACTTAGAAAAACCAACAACTTATGAAGAAATCTGTAATGCTATGAAAAAGGCATCTGAAAACGAAATGAAGGGTATTGTAGAATATGTAACAGACCCAGTTGTTTCTTCTGATTTTACAACAGATGAACATACTTCAATATTTGACAGTACAGCAGGAATTATGCTAACAGATACTTTTGTAAAATTGGTTGCATGGTATGATAATGAATGGGGATATTCAAATAAATTAGTAGATTTAGTAAGTTATATTGCTAGTAGAAGCTAAATGATATTGTTATTAGAGTGTTAAAATTTATTGATAATTTTGTTTTAATTATCAAATAAAGATATTAGCAAAATTAAAAATATCTAGCCCACAAAATGATATATTAAATCAAAAAAATATAAAAAATGTCTTGACAATAGAAACTCAAATATGCTATTATAACTATTGTCAAGAAAATATGCGGATGTGGCGGAACTGGTAGACGCGCTGGTCTTAGGAACCAGTGTCAACGACGTGGGGGTTCGAGTCCCTTCAT
>JAAWEC010000119.1 GCA_022794095.1 Clostridia bacterium | reverse complement strand
TAATTACTAATGCTATTAAAGTTATACCCTTGTTTGCTTTTTTTATTTCTCTTATATTTTTCATCAATCCAAATCCTCCCCTATTTCTTTTGTTCTAATATAAAATTTTTATTATTATTTACTTCTTTTAAAAATCGTATACATTTCTTTTCAATTTGTTGTATTATATGAAAATCAACACATTTCACTTATACTTAAACAAGAGTTTTTCTTCAATTTTCAATGTTCTACTATTTTCAATATTAGTTTTAATAATCTCTTTTTTCATTTTATCAGTAATTATTTTTGCTGTCAACAAGTTTGCATAATTTTATTGCCCATCACTTAAATACAATTTGTAGCAAATTATCATTTTTTGAATACAATATTTTGAGGTGTTTATAATGTTTACAAATATTTTTAGTAGTGCCAAAGCACATATAAAAGGTGGAAAAAAATACCCCAAAATAGAGGGCACTGTAACTTTTAAAGAAATAAAAAATGGTGTATTAGTAACTGCCAAAATAAATGGACTGCCACAATCAAATAATAATTGCATAGGCAGATTTTTTGGTTTTCATATTCATGAAGGAACTTCTTGTAGTGGAAATTTAAGTGATGAATTTGCAAATGCCAAATCACATTTAAATCCTACAAATTGCCCACATCCTTTTCATATTGGAGATTTGCCACCATTAATTGAAAACAATGGCTATGCATATATGAGTGTTTTAATTAATAAATTCAAAATTAATGATATTATAGGAAAAGTTATTATTATTCATGATTCTCCTGATGATTTTACCTCACAACCAAGTCGGAAATTCTGGTATAAAAATAGCCTGTGGTAAAATCCAAAAATAATATCTTAAGTATATAGATTTTTCTATATACTCAAGATATTTAAAACATGACCTATTTGAAAATATATTGATTTTATATGCTTTATTTTAACATACCAATTATATAATTGTTAATTGCAGCTATATCACTATATGTTGTTATTTTTATATTTGTGTAATCCCCTTCTAATATCTTAACTTTATAATTACCCTTTTCCATTAACATACAGTCATCTGTAACTTCTTCATTTTTATATTTTTCATGCATTTCTAGCAAACTCTTTCTTTCAAAGCATTGAGGTGTTTGTACAATCCATGTATTACTTCTTTTAGTAGTATCAACAACAATATTATTTTCATCTGTTATTTTTATGGTATCTTTTGAACGTACTCCTACTGCTACACCTTTAAATTCCTTCATACCTTTTATGCAAGTATCAATATATTCTTGTTTAATGGCTGCTCTTGCTCCATCGTGGATAATTACAATGTCTGAAGGTGTCTCTTTTATGCAATTATGTACTGTCTCTTGTCTGCTTTTTCCCCCTATTACAATGCTAACTGGTTTTATTAATTTTTCCTTTGATATAATTTCTTTTACAATAGGTATTTCTTCTTCTTTTACTCCAATTATTATATTGTCAATAGAATCATTTTTATTAAAAGCTTCTAAACTGTATAACATTACTTCTTTTCCTTGAATTTTATCAAAGTTTTTATTTCTATTTTGTCCATATCTTGTACTATTTCCTGCTACTAATATAATGGCTGTAACTGTTTTTTCTTCTATCATATTTTTAGCTCCTTTAACGAATTATATGAAACACATATAAATGTTTGATATTTATCTTTTAAATTATTATAAGCTTTTTTTGCTGTTTGTTTGTTTGGAAATATCCCATAAACACAAGAGCCTGAACCAGTCATTATACTTCCGCATGGCTCCTTGTTCTATTAATTCATTTTTGATATTTTGAATTATATCTTTGTTTGGAATTACATCTTCAAATGTATTATACAAATTTTGTACTAATAATTCTAATTTTTGTTGTTCTAATGCCTGTTTAATATTATTAATTCTTTCTACTGTGTAAGTCATTTTTTTACTATCTATTTTTTGATACATTTCTTTTGTACTAAAAGATACCTTTGGTTTAATTATTACAAAGTAATATTTAAAATTTGTATTAATTGGTGTAATAATTTCTCCTATTCCTTCTGCTTTTACTGCCTTATTGTAAAAACATGGTGGTACATCTGCTCCTAAGTTTTTTCCTATTTCTTCTATTTCCATTTTGGTAAGTTTTAGGTCAAATAATTTGTTCATTCCTAAAATAAAGCTTGCACAATCTGTGCTTCCTCCTGCAAGACCTGCCTGCATAGGAATTTTTTTTATTAATTTCACTCTAACACCTGTAATTGCTTCGTTTCTATTTTTTAAAACTTTATATGCTTTTGAAATAATGTTTTCTTCATTTTGTAATTCATTTATATTGGTATCTATTTCTATTTTGCCTGTTTTCGTTTTTTTGATATATAACTCATCATATAAATTAATTTTTTGAAATACTGATTGAATATTATGATAATTGTCTTTTCTTTTTTCTAGTACTTCTAAATTCAAGTTCACCTTTGCTCTTGCTTTTAAATATATTTCTTCCATTTTTTCTTTTTCCTTCCTATTCTACTGTTAAGCAAGCAAATACACTTATTCCATTACCTTTTCCAAATTCAGTTAGAGCCTCTCCTGTTGTTGCTGTTATTCCTACATTTGTTTCTTCTATTTTTAATATTCTTGCTATGTTTTTTCTCATTTCTTCTACTTTAGGGCTAATCTTTGGTGTTAAACATTCAATGGAAATTGAAATATGTACAATTTTTTCATTTAAGTATTTTAAGGCTTCCTTTAAATATTCTTCACTATTGGTTATTCCTCTTTTGCACATATCATCTGCAACTTTTCCTAATATGTTCTTCCCTGTAATTCCTGAAACTGCATTTGTAATTGCATGCAAAATTACATCTCCATCACTATTTGCAGACATAGAAAAGCATTCTTTGAAAATAATTCCTCCTAAAACAACTTCTTGTTCTTGATTACTTTTTTCAATTCTATGGCTATCTTGACCAATTGCAACTTTCATTTTCGACACATTCCTTTCTTTAATTACAAATGTAGACTGGTAATTTTTCCTACAACATTAGAAAGTAGGATTTGGGGGCCGTCCCTAAATCCCCTTTTTTATAATTTCCTCTAATTCTTGTTTAGAAAATTGATATTTTTTATTGCAAAAATGACATACAAGTTCTGCTTTTTCGTCTTGTTCTATAATATTTTCTAATTCTTCCTTTCCTATTACTACTAAAGCTTTTGTCATATTTTCTTTGGAACAATCACATTGATAAATTGGTGTAATATTTTCTTCTAATACTTGTATATTTTCATCTCCTGTTATTTTTTTAGCAATTTCTTCTAGTGTTAATTGTTCATCTAGCATTTTTGACATTGCTCCAGCTTGAAAAATTGCTTGTTCTACTTTTGATATTTCTTCTTCTGTTGCATCTGGCATTGGATTTATTAAGTACCCTCCTGCTGATTTTACTCCATTTTTATCTACTAATACTCCTAATGCTACTGCTGAATTTCTTTGCTCTGAATTTACAAAATAGTTTGCAAAATCGTCTGCAATTTCTCCAGATGTTAATGGCGAAATTCCTATATATGGGTCTTTTAATCCTATATCTTTTATTACATTAATATATCCTTCATAACCAACAGCATTACTTACATCTAATTTACCAAATTCGTTTAAAGGTAAGTCTATTTGAGGATTTACAACATAACCTTTTACTTTTGGAAAATTATTTGTTGTTGCTACCATCATTTCAATTGGTCCATTTCCTTTTATTTGTACAGTTAATTTGTCTTTTGTGCTTTTCATTTCTGTTCCCATAATTGTAGTTATTGTTAGCATTCTTCCAAATGCTGCAGTGACCACTGGACTTAAGTCATGCGTATTTCTTGCTTTTTCTACTAAATTTGTTGTATTTGCACATACTACTGATATTTTGCCATTATGTGCTAAACATTTAATAATTTTATCTTGCATGGTTTTTTCCACTCCTAACATCTTTATATATATTGTTTATTTCATCTATTCTTTCTTTACATCTTTGTATTTCTTTTTGTATTTTTATGTTTAATTCTTCTGTTTCATTTTCTTTTGCCATTTCCATTAATTCCTCTATATTATATAAATTGTCATGTATATTTTTAAAACATACATTTGTTGTTATACTATTAGGTCTTCCACTGTAATAAGTATGTGTTGGAAAATCTGCTATCATGTAGCTTTCTGCTTTACTTATTGCTTGATAAATAAAAATGACATCTTCATAATATCTATTTTCAGGGAATTTTAACTCATTTCTTTTTAGAAACTCTCTTCTCCAACATTTGCTCCATGCATTAGCATATCTATCTCCTGCAATTCGATAAGCCTTTGTACAATTTTCTGGTGTTGGTATAATAGTTCCTTGTTTTTTTCCTGTTATTTCAAAACCTAAATAAACTACATCTGGCATATTTGTATCTATTAATTTATTTAATTTTTCTAATACTTTTGTATTATTTAAATAATCATCTCCATCTAAAAAAATAACATATTCACCTTTTGCATTTTTTAGTCCTGAATTCCTTGCTCCACCTAAACATTTATTTTCTTCATGTTGTATCATTTTTATATTTGTATATTTTTTCAATTTTTCTCTTGTTCCATCTGTTGAGCAATCATCAACTACAATTAGTTCATAATTTTTAAAACTCTGATTTTCTACACTTTTTATGCTTTTTTCTATATAATCTTTTATATTATAGGCTGTTATAATAACACTAAATCGTATTTCATCTTTTTCTTCCATTTTATGTTTCTCCTTATATCAATATTATTTAGCCCACTTAGCTATTATTTTTTTATCTATTTCTTTATTTTCTGTTCCTTTTCCCATATAATATTTAGGTTTTAACTTCCCATGATAGTCACTCCCTCCAGATTTAAGCAATCTGTTATCTTCGCAAAATTTCTCTAATTCTTGTGTTTGTTCACTAGAAAAAGATGAATAATAACATTCTACACCATCAATTCCCTTTACTGTTTTTATCATATCATTTAGAAAGTTAATATGATTTTCTATGTTATATTTGTATAAGTGTGCAACAAAAGCAAGTCCTCCTGCATTATGAATTAAATTTACTATTTCTTGTATTGTTGCAATATAATCTGCTTCTTGTATAAATAGTGGGTTTTGTGGGTTTGATAATCCTTTTCTAATAAACTCCTCGTAATTGTTTATATTATACTTATTAAAAAACTCTTTGTTTGCATTATTATTTTTTAAAGCTTGGTAAGTCATATATTTAAAATATCCTGTATATGGTATTTCTTTAGGCAAACACAATTCATTTTCTATTTTTAAATTCGACTTGTCCACTTTGTCTTTTAGTGTTTCAAATAATTTTTTATCTCTTTTTTCTATCTCCTCTTTTGAATATGTCCTATTATACCACTTATTAATTATTTTTTCATCTACATAGTATCCAAGAATTTCAATAATTACATTGTTAAAGCTTGTCATTAATTCACAACCTGGTATGATTTTTCCTTTATAGATATTTTTTACATCTATTTTTTCTAAATCTTCATATGCCTTACAGTTTTCATGGTCTGTAATAGATATATATGCCAGTTGTAACTTTTCTGCCATTTCTAACAATTCTATTGGTTTTTTATCTCCATCTGAATTGGTAGAATGTATATGTAAATCTATAAATTTTCTTTCCATTTCTTTCCTTTCAAATTTTTGTATTTTATGTTATAATGTGTAAAAAATATAAAGGAGATACTTCTATGAAACAATTATTTTGTGTTGGGAATTATTCATCTAAAGGTATTTATTGTTTGGATTTTGATAATGGTTTGTTTTCACATAATGAATTATTACCAAACTTTCAAAATTGCTCATACATTATTAAAAATCAAGATTTCCTTTATAATGTTGTAGAAGTGTCTGATGGTATTGTTGCATCTCACAACCTAAAAAACTCATCTTATAAGTTTTTAAATTCTTGTTCTAGCTATGGTAGATGTCCTTGCCATCTTATGTTAGATTCTGCTAGAAATATTTTATATGTTTCTAATTATGTTAGTGGCTCTTTTTGTGCATTTCAAATAAATAAAAATGGCGAAATTGGTAATAAACTTTATTTTGAGGAATTTCAAAAAGATATTTCTCATGTTCATAATGTTGCCCTATCTTGTGATAATCACCATTTATTTGTAATTGATTTAGGAACAGATAAAATTTATGCTTATTCTATTGTTGAAAATCCAAGTTTCAATTTACAACTTTGTGATGTTTTTTCTTTTCCTACTAAAACTGAGCCTAGACATCTTGTTTTAGATTTAAGTAATAATCTTTATGTAATAACAGAAAACTCATGTGAAGTTTATACTTTATCTTTTTCAAATAATAAATTTTCATTTATTTCTAAGGTTTCTCTTCTTCCTAATAACTTAGAAAAATCTACTAATGATACTGGTTGTGCTATTAAAATTAGTAAAAATTATGATTATCTTTATACATCTCTTCGTGGCAAAAATCTTATTTGTGTATTTAAAATATTAGAAAACAAATTGGATTTAATTCAATCTATTTCTTGTTATGGTTCTATGCCTAGAGATATAGCTTTTGATAAAACAGAAGATTACCTTATTTGTGCAAATCAAGAGTCTTGTGATTTATCTGTTTTTTCTGTTTCTCCTAATGTTGGGACTCTTGACTTTAAAAGTACTTATAAAATAGAAAAACCTTCTTGTATACTACCAATTTAGCATCTTATACTATTTGCCCAGAATCTACAACTAGGTTTTGACCTGTTATGGCTTTTGTAATGTGCGTAATAGAAAATACTGCATCTGCAATATCTGTTGTTTTAGTAAATTCTCCTAATGGTATCATACTTTTATATTTATAATTTATAAATTCACTTCCTAATGCAATTTCTTCTTCTGTTACTGTTGTTCCTGGTGTTATTGCATTAATTCTAATTTTCTTTTTTGCTAAGTCTTTTGTTATCGCTTTTATGAAACCAAAAATTCCTGCTTTCCCTGCACTATATGCTGGCAAGTCAAATGATTTTAAAGCATTAACAGATGATATTATTACAATTGACTTACTTTTCTCATTTTCTTTTTCTATTAATGGTAAAAATATTTTTGTGCAATAAATATGTGCATTTAAGTTTAATTTTATTGATCTGTCTATGTCTTCTATTGTTACATTTTCAATTCCATTTATTTCTGTTTGCACTGGCGCTCCTGCTGCACTTATTAAATGTGTTATTTTGCCATATTTATTTTCTATTTTTTCTTTTAACTTTAAGATTTCTTCTGCATTTGTTATATCTGCTTGATAATATTCATAATTTTCTTTTTCTAAAAATTCTTTTTTGTTTGTATTTTCTTTTATATCAATTGCAATAACATGGCTTCCATTGTTTAGATATTTTTCGACAATTGCTCTTGCTATTTTTCCATCTCCACCTGTTATTACGATTATTTCTTTGTCCATTTTCTCTGTTCTCACTCCTTTTCCATGTTAAATTATACCATATTTACATTTTTATTGTCAATTTGTAAATCTTAAACTTTTCTTTATTTCATGCAACTTACAACAAAAGAAGCTACATAATTTGTAGCTTCTTATTGGTGTATTTCAAACATATCTTTTCCGTTCTCCACAAACTGGACAGACCCAATTTTGTGGTAAATCTTCAAAAGCTGTCCCTGGTTCTACCCCAGCCTTTTCGTTACCTGACTTAGGATTGTATATATATTTACATTGAACACATTCATATCTTTGACTTTCTACCTTTTCTGCTTGAAAATTTTTATATCCTAAACCTAAAGCAACAATTACCATTAATAAAAATGATAATGCTTTCCATATTCCACTTTCTAACATAATAATTGCAAACATTCCGAAAAGTTGCTGCAATTCCGTATAAGATTAGAACTGCTTGTTTTTGACTAAATCCTCTTGCTACAATTAAATGGTGTAAATGCCCTTTGTCTGCTTTGAAAATTGCTTTTATTGATTTACCTTTTATTAGTCTTCTAACTATTGCCCAAACAGTATCAAATATTGGTAATCCTAAAGCTAATAATGGTAATACTATAACTACTGCTGTATAGGTTTTTGCAACTCCTAATATTGATATGATAGATAGCGAAAATCCTAAAAAGTTTGAACCTGTATCTCCTATAAATGTTTTAGCTGGTGCAAAATTAAATGGTAAAAATCCTACTAAAGCACCTGCTAGAGCTGTTATTAATAATATTGAGATAATTGGTGAATTGTTAAGTAAAAATATTATTAATAGTGATACTGCTGATATTACTGAAATTCCTGCTGATAAACCATCTAAACCATCCATTAAATTAATTGCATTTGTTACTCCTACAATCCATCCTATTGTTAATATTATTGAAAATACTTCTTTTAATTCTTCTGTATGAATGAAAGCTGGTGTTATTTCATTAATTCTAACTCCGAATGATACTGCAATAATTGCTGCTAGAGTTTGTCCTGCTAATTTTACAATTGGTTTTATTGTAATAATGTCATCTACTATGCAAAAAATAGATATTACTATTATTCCTAAGAACATTCCTAGTAATTTCATTCCATATTGTTCTATTCCAAATAAATTTATTTTATGTTCTAGGTTCATTACAATTAATAAATATATAACAGCTACTAAAAAACCTAATATAACTGCTGGTCCTCCAAATTTAGGCATGGCTCTTTTATGCATTCTTCTTTGGTCTTTTGGTACATCTACAGCTCCTACTTTTCGTGCTAGTTTTATTGTATATGGTGTTGCCATAAAAGTTACAATAAATGCTAATAGAAAGGCAATTGCTATATCTCCCCACATATTTCCCAACATAAATTTTGCCTCCTATTTCATGTTTTCCTTTTCTATTTCATCAATTATTTTTATTCTTTCTTCATGTCTTCCACCTTCAAATTCTGTTGCAATCCACATTCTTAAAATGCATATTGCTTCATTTACTGTTACTGTGTCTGCTCCTATTGCTAAAATGTTTCCATTGTTGTGTAATTTTGAATATTTAGCAGTGAATTCATCATGACAAAGTGTACATCTGATTCCTTTGAATTTGTTTGCAGCAATACACATTCCAATTCCTGAACGACATATTAATATTCCTTGTTCACAATCTCCTGATTGTACTTGTTTTGCAACTTCTTTTGCAATGTTTGGATAGTCTACTCTTTCTTCACTAATACATCCTAAGTCTTTATATTGAATTTCCTTTTCGTCTAAATATTTTTTTATTTCTTCTTTTAATTTATAACCACCATGGTCACTTCCAATTGCTATCATATTTACTACTCCTTTTTATAAAATTTATTGACGTTTTGTTTTCCTTTTGTGCGTAAAACTAAAAGTTTCATATTCATAATATCATAAAATTTTAGCTATTACAATAATTAATCACAATTATTTATAATTTATAGGTTTACAATAGATATGTCACACCCAAATGTAAAAAATAAAAATAGGAAATACCAAATATGATATAATATTTTTACCACAAAAAAATATCGAAAGAAGGTATTTCCTATGAAT
>JAAWEC010000118.1 GCA_022794095.1 Clostridia bacterium | reverse complement strand
TTAGGAAATATAACAGCTTTATCATTTGAAGTGTTTAAAGGATGTACAAGTTTAACAGAAATAACAATACCAAAAACATTAAAAAATGGCTCAGTTAGTCCATGTTTAGATAATCCAAATATAACAAAAATAACATTAGAAGAAGGCTTAACAGTAGTTCCTTCAAATTTATGTGCAAATACAGGAATAACAGAAATAACAATACCAAATTCTGTAAAAGAAATAGAATACAGTGCGTTTGATGACTGCACTAAATTGAATAAAGTTACAATATTAGATAATGTTGAAAAAATGGGATTTTATATAATAAATGATAAAGAAGATTCTATATTTAAAAATCATAATGATGATTTAACAATTTATTGTTATAAAGATTCTATGGCTGCAAATTATGCATTAAAATATAATATTAAATATGTATATTTAACAAAACCGTCAAATTCGTCAACAGAAGAACCTAAAAAAGACAATACTGAAAAACCAAATACAGATAATAAAAAAGACACAAATGTGAAAGATACTACTGTAGCAACTGGAAGATTGCCACAGGCAGGTATAACAATGGCAAGTCTATTTATAATTTTAATTATATCAATAGCTAGTATAATCTTTTATATGAAATATAGAAAATTCAGAGATATTAAGTAAAAATGAAGAAAAATAGTGGGCTGTTTAATATTTATTAACTTTTAATGAATAGTATTCAGCCCACGTTTAATTGTTCATTCGCGAAAATAGCTTTGCAATTTTCTGTGGAATTCCAAATACTACTATCAAAACAATCTGTTCTTTTTAGTCTACCTGGGTAACCCCTTAAAAAAGAGAACATAATCGAGACAGGCATTAAACATTCCAAAAGGGCTACTCGGTGCCTGTCCCAATTATGCCCAAAGGGCAACTCAGTGCCTGTCCCAGATATGCCCAAACATAACCTTTGTGAATTTTTAGTAAATTTTATTGATTTTTAAAAATATATTTGCTATACTAGTAGCATGAAAATTTAGGAGTGAATAATTTTGGGAAATAAACAAACAAATAATAAAAATACTAAAACAAGTAAAAACAAAAAGAAGAAAAAGAAAGTATGGAAAAAAATATTACTTATATTTTTACTAATTTTATTAATAGCAGGAGGAGTATTTGCTTATAGAGTTTACAAAAATGGTGGTGGAATGTCAGGAATGTTAGCAACGATGGTAGGGCATGATGAAAACACCAAGAAAAATCTAGGTGAATTTAGAACACTTATTTTAGGAATTAGTACAGACCAGGAAAATGTAGATTTAACAGATACAATAATGGTAGCTTCATATAATCCAAACACACAAAAGGCAACATTACTGTCAATTCCAAGAGATACATACACAGGTAAAAATCCAGCTAAAGCAACTGCATATGAAAAAATAAATTCATTATATAACAGAAAACATAGACCAGACGAAACACTAGCAGCAGTAAATGAGATTACAGGATTAAACATTCAATACTATGTAGTAGTAAAAACAGAAGCATTAATCAAATTAGTTGATGTTATTGGTGGAGTAGATTTCTATGTCCCAAAAGACATGAATTATGATGATGTTACACAAGATTTACACATTCATTTAAAAGAAGGGCAACAAAAATTAGATGGAGATAAAGCAGAACAAGTATTAAGATATAGGCATGATAATTGGGATCCAGTAACAAAAACATACCCAACATATTCAGCTGAATATGGAGATAATGATTTAGGAAGAATGAGAACCCAAAGAGAATTTATTATGCAAGTAGTTAAACAAACTGCAAGGCCAGAAAATATATTTAAAATTGGACAAATTTTAGACGTAGCAGAAGAATATGTTATAACAAATATAGACTTCAATGTTGCAAAAGACTACATTCCTTATGCAGTAGAATTTGATACAAGCAATCTATTAACAGATGCACTTCCAGGAACTGTACCAGACTTAAATAAAACAAATGGTGTAAGCATATTTGTTCATGATAAAGCACAAACAAAACAATTAGTAAAAGAATTATTCTTTGACAGAGATATGGAAGATAATGATAATAATGCAGAAGAAACAGACACAGGTACTACAACATCTACAGATATTTCTAAAAAAGACATCACAATAGAAGTATTAAATGGAAGTGGAAACAGTAGTAATTTACAAGAAGTAGTTAATCAACTAAAAGGAGCAGGATATGAAGTTACAAGAACAGGTAGTACAAACACAACTGCTAAAACTACAATTATAAATAAGAAAAATGTTAAAGAAACATATTTAAAAAATATGAAAGATGTAATTCGGTACAGGAAGCATAGAAAATAGCGAATCAAGTTCAAGCAAAGTAGATGTAACAATTATAATAGGAAAAGATTATTAATAAAAATGTATTGAGTACAATTTTACTTATGCAAAATTGTACTCAAACCAATTATCTAAAAAAGCAAACCAGAAAAGATAAATTAATGCTAATGTCAATATGTTATTCAAATTACTATTATCTAAAGTTTTTCTTTCTTTTATTATAAAAACTTTTATAAATCAAAATTAAAAGTAAAACTCCAAATCCAATATTAATTGTATAATTCCAAAATTTAGACTTTTCAACTGAATGTGATGCAATTAAGTCTGTTTTATATTCAATTCCATCAATATTATAAGAAACAGTACCTAATGTTTCTCCTAACTCAATAGGAGCTTTAATATTATTGTTTAATTGTATATTATTTACAATTTCACTTTCAGGTAATTGATTAGAAAGTAAAGCAGGTAATGAATTTTTTGCTTGTAAATCTAAAAATTTTGTATCTTTAGTAGCATTTTTTACTTCTATTTGTGTTACTATATCATTTCCATTAAGTAAATTTTTTACAGAATAATTATTATATCCATATTCAAACAAATCTTTTGTTTCAGTAAATCTAGTAGATTTTCCGATTTACTGTTTTTCCACCCAAAATTACACAAATCAATTCCAAATTATCTTTATAACTACAAGAAACCAAACAATCTCCAGCTTGAGTAGTAAAACCAGTTTTACCACAAGTTAGATTTGGATAGTAATAATGACTATTTGGAATAATTAATTCATTAGTAGAATTATATTTTCTTGTCTTATATTTATTTGTAGCAGGAATTGCACAAGAAGCACTACCAGCTATTTTTCTAAAGGTTTCATTTTTTATACAATATGTCATAATTGTTGCTAAATCTTTAGCAGTGGTATAGTGGTTATCATCATGTTTACCAAAAGTATTGGTAAAATGTGTATTAGACAATTGAAGTTCATTTGCTTTAGTATTCATCATAGAAACAAAACTTTCAACAGAACCACCAATATGTTCTGCTAGAACATTTGCAGCATCATTTGCTGAATGAACAAGTAAAAGTTGCAACAATTGTTCAACAGACAGAGTTTCACCAATTTGTAAAAAAGCAGATGAATAGCCATCAGGTATAGACATAACAGCATCATAGCTTACAGTGACAATATCATCTAAGTTAGAATTTTCTAAAGTAAGAATGGCAGTTACAATTTTTGTAGTACTTGCAGGATACATTTTTTCGTTTTCATTTTTACTAAATAAAACTTTCTGGGTTTTATTATCTAAAAGAATTGCAGCTCCGAGAAACTAAATTAGGTTCTGATGAGCTTGCCATAACAAAGGTATAATTAAAAAATATAAATGTTAGTACAAATAATAATACAACTAATTTTTTTATTCTAAATTTCATTTTTGACCACGTTCCTCTCTAAAAAGTACCAATATTTATGTATATATAATATCCCATTTTTTAAAGAAATTCAATAATTAAATTATTAATTTTATGAACAATATCTGAAATATAGTTTAAAAAAGTAAGAAAAAATTTAAGGAGGTTTTGATATGTATAATTTCAACAAAAAGCAAAAAATAATATTAGGAATATTAGGTGTGATTGTAGCAGGATTTATTTGCTACTATGTTTATGCAAAAGATGAAAGTAATAATACATTAGAAGTAGAAGAAAATTTAGAAACACAAGAAGAAAAAACAGAAGAGGTATATAGTGATACCGTTATTTTTGTTCATGTATCAGGTGCTGTAAACAATGAGGGGATAGTGGAATTAAAAGCAGATAGTAGAGTTTCAGATGCAATTGAAAAAGCAGGTGGAGTAAAGGAAGAAGCATATACAGAAGAAATCAATTTAGCTTATAAATTAGAAGATGGTATGAAAATACATATACCAACAAAACAGGAAAAACAGCAATCAGCTAATACGCAAGTAATTATAACATCTAGTGGAGTTGTGGAAAATGAAGAACAAAAAGAAAAAACAAAACAAAAAAAAGTTAATATAAATACAGCTACTCAAACCGAACTAGAAACTTTATCAGGGATAGGTGCTTCTACTGCAAATAAGATTATTACATATCGAAAAGAAAAAGGAAGATTTAAGAAAATAGAAGATATTAAAAATGTAAGTGGAATAGGTGAAGCAAAATTTGATAAAATAAAGGATTATATTACAGTATAGAAAATGATAAAAAACATATATAAATTAAAGCTTGACAGATTGAGGTATTTATAGTAAAATGTTAGCGAAGTCTAACAAAGGGAGAATAATATGAAGTTAACAAATTCACAAGAAGAATACCTAAAAACAATCTATATACTAGAAAAAAATAAACAAAAAGTTAGAGTAACAGATATTGCAGACAAATTAAAAATCACAAAACCTAGCGTAAATAAAGCAATTAATTTGTTAAAAGACAATGGGGTTATCAATTATCAAGCATATGGTGAAATAACACTTACAAAAGAAGGAGAAAAATATGCTATTGAAATTATAAAAAAGCAAGATATTTTAAAGATGTTTTTGGTAGAAATTTTAGATATAGATGAAAAGCAGGCACAAGAAGAAGCAAAAGCTATGAAACATGCAATATCACAGCAAACAGCAAAAAAATTAAATAAGTATATAACACAAATTATGAATTTAGGAAATTTAGATTGTGATTATGATGAAAATAGCAAAAAATGCCAAAATTGTATTAAAATAACTGCTAAAAATAGACTAAAAAACGCAAAAAAGTAGGAGGATAAAATGTTATTAGAATTAAAAAATATATGTTTTGAAAGAGAAAATAAAAAAATTTTAGACAATATAAATTTAGAAATAGATATTGGAAAATTCATTGTAATTACTGGACCAAATGGTTCAGGAAAATCTACATTAGTTAAAATAATTATGGGAATAGAAAAGCCAGACTCTCGGAAAAGTTATTTTAAATGGAAAAGATATTACAAAAATGCCTATTAATGAAAGGGCAAATTTAGGAATAAGTTTTGCATTTCAACAACCAGTAAGATTTAAAGGAATAACAGTATATGACTTACTAAAAATAGCAGCTAAAAAAGACATAACAAAAATAGAAGCATGTGAAGTATTATCAAAAGTCCGGATTATGTGCTAAAGAATATGTTGACAGAGAAATAAATGATTCTTTATCAGGTGGAGAGATAAAAAGAATTGAAATTGCAACAGTTGCTTTAAGGGGAGCAAAATTAACAATATTTGATGAACCAGAAGCAGGAATTGATTTATGGAGTTTTAGTAATTTAATTAAAGTATTTGAGAAAATGAGAGAAATAATCAAAGGAACAACACTTATTATTTCACATCAAGAAAGAATTTTAAATATAGCAGATGAAGTTATTTTAATGAAAGGTGGAAAAATAGAACAAATTGGTCAAAGTAAAGAAATTTTAAATAAAACATTTGCAAAAACAGAATGTTATAAGATGAGAAATTAATGAAATGTAGATAATTTTGATTTGTAAATAGAACTGTGCTTTAGGAAGGGATGAAAATTAAAATGGAAAAAAATATAAATGAAATTGATAAAGACCTTTTAAATGAAGTTTCTAATTTAGAAAACATAGAAAAAGGAGCTTATAATATTAGAAAAAATGGGGAAGGAATAGAAAGAAAAGTAACTGAAAACACTAATATTATAACTAAAACTGACAAACCAGGAATAGACATATATGTAAAGGAAAACACAAAATTTGAATTTATTCACATACCAGTTATCATTACTGAGAGTGGATTAAATGACTTGGTATATAATGATTTTTACATTGGAAAAAATGCTAATGTAGTAATAATAGCAGGTTGTGGAATTCATAATGAACACCACAAAGACTCACAGCATGACGGAATCCATCGTTTCTTTTTAGAAGAGGGTGCAAAAGTAAAATATATTGAAAAACACTATGGAGATGGAAACGGAGAGGGAAAAAGAATCTTAAATCCAGTAACTGAGGTATATTTAAAAGCTGGAAGTAGCATGGAAATGGAAAGTAGCCAGATAAAAGGTGTTGATTCTACTGTAAGAGAAACCAGGGGAGAATTGTTAGAAAATACTAATTTTGTAATATCAGAAAAAATTATGACACATGGTGAACAATTTGCTAAAACAATATTTGATGTACAATTAAATGGAGAGAACGCAAGTACTCATGTTACATCTAGGTCAGTAGCAACTGACAATTCAAAGCAAGAATTTATTTCTAAAATTTATGGAAATGCAAAATCATTTGCACATAGTGAATGTGATGCAATTATAAAAGACAATGCTAAAGTAATAGCAACACCAGAGATTACAGCAAATGATGTAGATGCAAATTTAATTCACGAAGCAGCTATTGGAAAAATTGCAGGAGAACAGCTAACTAAATTAATGACTTTGGGAATTTCTGAAAAAGAAGCAGAAGAAGAAATAATAAAAGGTTTTTTAAAGTAAAAACCTACACAGATTTTACGATAGTCTCTCTCAATTTGGAGACAAACAAAGACGGAGCAGGCGAACAATTAAACGTGGGCTGAACACTACATATAAAAATCAGATAATATCAATCAGCCCACGTCTCATAAACACGAAGATAGAAAGTAGCTTAAAATGTATAGAATTAAAAAAATCATATACAAAATCAAAAAAATGTGGTAAAATATAAAAACAAAAGCTTCTAAATAAAGGAGAGAAGAGAATGGAAAAAAAGAGAATATTAACAGGAGATAGGCCAACAGGAAAGTTACATATAGGGCACTACTTTGGTTCACTAAAAAAGAGAGTAGAATTACAAGAAAGTGGCGAATATGACCCATACATATTAATTGCAGATGTGCAAGCATTAACAGACAACTTCAACAATCCAGAAAAAGTAAGAAAAAACGTAAGAGAAGTAGCAATTGACTATTTATCTGTTGGAATAGACCCAAGTAAAACAACAATATATATACAATCAATGATACCAGAAGTTGCAGAATTAACAGTTTTTTATTCTAATTTAGTAACCATTGCAAGACTAGAAAGAAATCCAACTGTAAAAACAGAAATTGCACAAAAAAGAGAAATATTTGGGGAAAGTGTAACTTATGGATTTTTAGGCTATCCAGTAAGTCAAGCAGCAGACATAACAGCATTTCAAGGTAAATACATTCCAGTTGGAGAAGACCAATTACCACTTATTGAGCAATGTAGAGAAATTGTAAGAAAATTTAATAGCATATATGGAGAAATTTTAATAGAGCCAGAAGCCATACTATCTAGTGGAAAAAGAATAAAAGGACTAGATGGAAACGAAAAAATGGGAAAATCTTTAGGAAATGCCATTTACTTATCAGACAATGAAGAAGAAATAAACAAAAAAGTTATGAGTGCTGTAACAGACCCAAACCGTATAAAAAAAGACGATTTAGGAAATCCTGATATATGTATGGTAGCATATTATCACAAATTATTTAGCAGTGAAGAAGAGATAAAAAATGTATGCGAAGAATGTAGAATGGGAAAACGTGGATGTGTAGCATGTAAAAAACAACTAGCAAAAAATATTTCAGATACATTAAAGCCAATTAGAGAAAAAAGAGCTTATTATGAAGAACATCCAGAAGAAGTAGATAAAATTTTAATAGAGGGAACAAAAAAAGCAAGACAAGAAGCAAAACAAACAATGGAAAAAGTAAAAAAGGCTATGAAATTAGACTATTTTGAAAACAGAACAAAAGGAGTATGATTTTATGGGAATGCATAAAATCATTAATGAGTAGAAAAAGGAGAAAAAGTATGTTTACAGATTATACAAAAATAATAATAAAATCTGGTGATGGTGGAAACGGATCTGTATCTTTTCGCAGAGAAAAATATGTAGCAGCAGGACGGGCCAGATGGAGGAGACCGGAGGAAATGGTGGAAATATCTATTTCCAAGTAGATAAAGATAAAAACACTTTAATTGATTTTAGATATAATAGAAAATTTAAAGCAAAAAATGGAGAAAATGGAAGTGGAAGCCATTGTAATGGAAAATATGGAGAAGATTTGTATATAAAAGTACCAATAGGAACTGTAATTAAAGATGTCGAAACAGGTAAAATAGTTGCAGACTTATCTAAACCAAACCAACTTGAGCTTATTTTAAAAGGTGGAAGAGGAGGTAGAGGAAACTCACACTTCAAAACATCAACAAGGCAAGCACCAAGATTTTCAGAAGATGGAGAAAAGGGAGAAGAAAAAGAAATAATACTAGAACTTAAATTACTAGCAGATGTTGGTCTATTAGGTTTCCCAAATGTAGGAAAATCAACATTTCTAAAAGCAGTAACAGATGCAAAACCTAAAATTGCAAATTATCACTTTACAACATTAGAACCGAACTTAGGAGTTGTAAAAACAAAAGATGGAAATGGATTTGTTATAGCAGATATTCCAGGAATAATTGAAGGAGCAAGTGATGGAATAGGTCTTGGAATTCAATTCTTAAGACATGTAGAAAGAACAAGACTATTATTGCACTTTTTAGATGTATCAGGAAGCGAAGGCAGAAATCCAATAGAAGACTTTTATGCAATAAATAAAGAATTAAAAAAATATAGTGAAAAGTTATCCACACGTAAGCAAATAATTGTGGCAAACAAAATAGATAGTATGCAAGATGAAACAATTATGAAGCAAGTAGAAGAACTAGCCAAAAAAGAAAACATAGAAATCTACAAAATTTCAGGAATAACAGGACAAGGAGTTCCAGAATTAATAGACTATGTAGCACAAACATTGAAAACTCTGCCAAAAGAAGAACTAATTGAAGTAGAAGACAAAGTAGTATATACATTAGAAGAAAAACAAGACCAATGGACTATTAAAAAAGAAGATGAAGTATTTATTGTATCTGGGAAAGCAGTAGAAAGACTTATGGGAAGAATAAATATTGAAGATAATGAATCAATGTATTATTTACAAAAAAGCTTGAAAAACATGGGAATCGAAGAAAAACTAAAAGAATTGGGAGTGTGTGAAGGAGATACAGTAATATTAGCAGATTGGGAATTAGAATGGTATGAATAGATGCAATTATCAGATGAAATATGTCATAATAAAAATACAGTTCAAAAAATTAAGAAACAAAAAATTAACTTCTCTCATATAATAAAAAAAGAGAGGAGTTTATTTTTATGGATTATGAATTAATGATGAATGGAAATGTAAAGATTGGACAAAAAGCGCCAGATTTTAAAGCAGTAACAACGTTTCGGAGAAATAGCATTAGAAGATTACAAAGGAAAATGGCTTATATTATTTTCACATCCAGGAGATTTTACCCCAGTATGCACAACAGAAATGATAGCTTTTACAAGAGCACATACATATTTTAAAGAATTAAATACAGAATTACTAGGGCTAAGTGTAGATAGTAATGCTTCACATGAGGCATACCAGATTTTACCAATAGGAAAATAAAAATAGCAATCACCTGCATAATAATATTAAAATTAAATATAATAACAGTAATAGATAGAAATTAATATTTTACTTGACAAAAGTCAATTTAAGGTGTTATACTATCTATAGTAGATCAGTAGTTCAGCAACCTACGGGACTGAACTCGGAGTGAATCGTACCTCGGGTAGCCTACGGGTCCGAGGTCTTTTCTTATCATATAGGAGGTAAATATTGGAAAAAGAATTTAAAACAATAGATGAACAAATAGAATTATTACAAAGTAGAAATTTACATATAGAAAATGAAGAGACTGCTAAAGAAGTATTATTAAACAATAACTATTACTATTTAATTAATGGTTATAAAGATTTATTTTTAAATAGAAAGAGTAAAACAGAAAAGTTTCGTAATAGAACAACTTTAGAAGAAATTTATAGTTTATATGAATTTGACAGAAAAATAAGAATTATATTTTTAGAATATATTTTATTAATTGAAAGAAAAATTGATACATATATAGGTTATGAGTTTTCAAAAAATTATGGACATAAAGATTATTTAATTCCAGAAAATTTTAATAATATCAGCAAAAATAAAGAATTAATTGATAAGTTTTTGAATGATATTAATTTTGAAATAGCACATCAATATAAAAATTCGAATAAGATGATTAGACATTATTTAGATGTTTATAAATATATACCTTTATGGGTATTGATAAGAATATTATCGTTTGGAAAAGTTTCAAAATTTTATAGTTTTATGAAACAAAAAGAACAAAATAATGTCAGTAGGAAGTTTAATATAAAAAGCGAAACATTAAAAGTATATCTAATAAATTTAGGTAATGTGAGAAATATATGCGCTCATGATGAAAAGTTATATGATGTTATCTTAAAAAATAGAATTAATACTACTAACTATCATAAAAAGTTAGACTTAATAAAAATTGATGATAAAACTGCATATGCAACAAGAGACTTATTTTCAATAGTAATTATACTAAAAGCACTGTTAGAAAAAGAACAATTTAATGAATTTTATAATAGGATAATAGAAACAATAAAAGAATTAGAAAATAAACTTTTGTCATTAAAAATAGATAAAGTTTTATATAAAATGGGCTTTCCTAAAAATCACAAAGAGTTAATAAATTTATAAAAGAATACAAAACACTTTAGAGTAAAATCTAAGGTGTTTTTTTTAACTAAAAGCTAGAATCGGATACAAAATACAGAAAAAATAGTAGCAAAAAGTATCCGAACGATGAATTTTTTGATGGCAAAGAATAGGATATTTTAGCAATAGTCAAACATCTGAAAAAACTTAAGAAAATAAAAAATAGTTGTAGAGAGTTTAAAGGGTAAGAAACAGGTAAAGGGTACAAAAGAAAAAATGTGCTGTAGCATAGAAAAAATAGAAAGGAGTGGATAGTAATGAAAAGGAGATTAACAGAAAAAGACATTTTATTGCTAGAATTTTTGTGTAAGTACAAAATGATGCTAGCAATAAATAGTAAAAAAATTTACAAGTCAAAGGAGTATTATTTAAAAAGATTAAAAGTTTTAGAAAAAGAACAATACATAAAACGAGTAAATCGATATTATATAAAATTAGATATAAAAGGTATTAAATTAGTAAAAGAATTGGGGTATTATTATCGTAATGTATGTAGGAAGGAAAAATATCAGCAAAGAGTACAAGAAATTATGAAGATTGCAACATTAACATTAGATAGTGATATAAGATTTTTAACAAGTTGGGAAATCAAAGATAGCAATGTTTTCACCGAAATGGGAAGAACTTTTATTGGACTATTGAATTATTATGACAGAGATTATATTGCATATTATATTTCAAAAGATAAAAGTTTTCATTATGTTAGACAAGTTATAAATGATGTAAATAAAAATATACAGTATAATAAATCAGTCGTATTTATGGAAGATTTTAAGAATCTAAATAAAGGTGACCAATATTTTATCTTTGCAAAAAAGTCAACAGTAATCATTAATCCAACCAAAGAAAACTTGAAT
>JAAWEC010000153.1 GCA_022794095.1 Clostridia bacterium | reverse complement strand
CACATTTCTTCTAATTCTTTTGAATAAATCATTTTAATTGCTCCTTTCATTTCTCCATTTTATTTTATTTTCATACGTATTTATGTTTTCAAATAGCTATATTAACATCTTGAAAAACAATAAATATATACAAAATTTAAAGACTTTATTATTTTTTCATTTTTTCAATTTCTTCTTTTGATAATAAAAGTTGATTTTTTTGTTTTTTCTGCGTTTTATCTACTGCTTGCTCTACTTCTTTTTCATTTGTAGAATAATCCTCTGTACTATATGCAATTACATTTTCTATGTCTTGAATATAAATACCTGCATCATAATGTTCTTTTCTTGTTAGTGTTTTTGCCCCTAGGTGATACCTCTTTAAAATATCTTTATCATATTTACTGACTTGTTCTTCTCCTATTCCTAAATTCTCATAACGCCATATTACATGTCTTTCATAACTTGAAAAATAACTATGGTTTAAATCTGTATAATCATATTCAACTTTAAACTTTAACCCTTGAATAGACATAGTTAAGTTAGTCCAAATTTCTTGCCTTTCTGATTTTTTAAACTCTTGCCTTAGTTCTTTTATTTTACTATATAGTATTTGAACTAATCTTAAATATTGACTTTCTTCTAAATTGAATTTAGATGGTATTTCATATACATTTACTGGTTTCTTTTTTAATATACCTTTTGGAATGTAATAAAAGAATAACTCACCTGTTTTTCCTTCTTTATCTGGCTCATCTAAAATAGAACTATATAGATATAGTTTATCCCATTTTTCTGGTATCATATAAAATAACTTTCTTTGTATATCTTCATATATTTCTTTTATTTTTTTAGTATGATTTAACATATCCCCTTATTTTCTATCTAACAAACTTTCCCCTGTCATTTCTTTTGGTTTTTCAATGTTCATTAAGTCTAACATCGTTGGAGCTAAATCTGCTAGTTTTCCTCCTGGTCTTAGTTTTAAAGTTTCATTAGTAGTTACTAAAATCAATGGTACTGGATTTGTAGTATGAGCTGTATGTGGCTCTCCTGTAGTGTAATCTATCATTTGTTCTGCATTTCCATGGTCTGCTGTAATTAATAAATTTCCTTGCTTTTCTTCAACTAATTCTACTACTTTTCCAACACATTCATCAACTGTTTCCACTGCCTTAATTGCTGCTTCTAAGCTTCCTGTATGTCCTACCATATCTGTATTTGCATAATTTAATATAATGCAATCATATTTATCATTTTTTATTGCTTCTAATACTTTTTCTGTTACTTCATATGCGCTCATCTCTGGCTTTTGGTCATATGTTTCTACTTTTGGTGATGGTACTAGTATTCTGTCTTCTCCTT
>JAAWEC010000117.1 GCA_022794095.1 Clostridia bacterium | reverse complement strand
GTGCGACGATTTTACTTAATGGAGCAGGTAGTGGGAATCGAACCCACGTCATCAGCTTGGAAGGCTGAGGTTCTACCATTGAACTACACCTGCATTTCTCCTAACAATTATAAATTATAAATGTTTTTTGTAGTTTTGTCAATACATTTTTATAAATTTTTTTAAATCTTTGTTATAATGTTGTAACTAAGCATATAGCTAGCAATACATTAATTATTTTAAACAAGCTTTTACCAATCCAACAAACAATGGTGCTGGTCTATTTGGTCTTGATTTTAATTCTGGATGGAATTGCCCTGCTATAAAATATGGGTGTTCTTCTATTTCTACCATTTCAACTAATAATCCATCTGGTGAAGTTCCTGAAATTTTTAGTCCTGCACTTTCTAATCTTTCTCTATAATCATTGTTATATTCATAACGATGTCTATGTCTTTCTGATATTTCTTCTTGTCCATATATTTTACTTGCTAAAGTTTCTGGTTTTATTTTACATGGATATGCTCCTAATCGCATTGTTCCACCTTTTTTATCTACTCCTTTTTGTTCTTCCATAATATGAATTATTGGATTTTGTGTATCTTCATTTAATTCTGCTGAATCTGCGTCTTTTAAGTTTAATACATTTTTAGCAAATTCTACTACTGCCATTTGCATTCCTAAACAAATTCCTAAAAATGGTATTTTGTTTTCTCTTACATATCTAATTGTTTCTATTTTTCCGTCAATTCCTCTGTTTCCGAAACCACCTGGAACTACTACCCCATCTATTCCTTTTAATTTTTCAGCTACATTTTCTCTTGTAATTGTTTCTGAATCAATTAAATGTGCTTTTACTTTTACATTATTTGCAAATCCTGCATGATATAAACTCTCTATTACTGAAATGTAAGAATCTTCTAATTTTACATATTTTCCAACAATTGCAACATTTACAATTTTTGTTTCATTAATGTTTCTAATGTTTTCAACCATGTCTTCCCATTTTGAATTATCTGGTACATAGTTTTCTAATTTTAAATGATTACAAACTTCTCTTGCTAATCCTTCATCTTCTAGCATTAATGGAACTGCATATAAGTTATCTGCTGTTTTGTTTTGGATAACACTGGTTTTTCTTACATTACAAAATAAAGATAGTTTTTCTCTTACACTTTCTGGAATGTCTGTTTCTGTTCTACAAACCAATATATTTGGTTTTATTCCTAAACTTTGTAACTCTTTTACTGAATGTTGCGTTGGTTTTGATTTTATTTCATTAGAACCTGATATATATGGCAATAATGTTACATGAATATAAATAACATCTTCTGGATTTTTTTCTAATCCTACTTGACGTATAGCTTCAATAATTGATAATCCTTCTATGTCTCCTACTGTTCCTCCAATTTCTGTTATTACAATGTCTGTATCAGTATTTTCGAAACCATATATTTTTTCTTTGATTTCATTTGTAATATGAGGAATTACTTGAACAGTTTTTCCAAGATATTCTCCTTTTCTTTCTTTTTCTATTACATTTTGATATATTTTACCCATTGTAATACTTGAATTTTTAGTTAAGTTTTCATTAATAAATCTTTCATAATGTCCTAAATCTAAGTCGGTTTCTGCTCCATCGTCAGTAACAAACACTTCTCCATGTTCATAAGGATTCATTGTACCCGGGTCAACATTGATATATGGGTCAAACTTTTGAATGGTTACTTTATATCCTCTATTTTTTAATAATCTTCCCAAAGATGCAGCTGTAATTCCTTTTCCTAATCCTGAAACAACACCACCTGTTACAAAAATATACTTTGTATTCATAGTAAAACTCCCTTTCTTCTTTCTAAAAACTGCAATTGGCTTATGTATTTGTTACCTAATTTATTAAAACCAAAAAAAGATTAAAAAATGCCAAAAGTGGTTTTTTTTTAATCTATTGTTATTTTATCACTTTATTTTACTTTTTTCAAGCATTTTTTTGCTTTTTTTTATTTTTATTGTTATACTAATGTTATATTATTTTATAAGGAGGTCTTTTTATGACAACACCACATAATGAAGCTAATTTAGGTGATATTGCAAAAACTGTTATTATGCCAGGTGACCCATTACGTGCAAAATATATTGCTGAAAATTTTTTAGAAAACACAAAATTAGTTAATCAAATAAGAAATATGTATGCTTATACAGGAACATATAAAGGAAAAGAAGTTACTATAATGGCTTCTGGTATGGGTATGCCAAGTATGGGCATTTATAGCTATGAACTATATAAATTTTATGAAGTTGAAAATATAATTCGTATAGGTTCTTGTGGAGCTTATTGTCCTAATCTTAAATTATTTGATATTATTTTATCTAATGCTAGTTTTAGTGAAGGAAATTTTGCTCTTACTTTTAACAATGAAGATTGCCATATTGCAAAATCAAGCGAGGAATTGAACAAAAAAATAATAGATACTGCTAATGAAACTAATATTTCTTTAGTTCAAGGTAATACTACTTGTATGGATTTTTTTGATTTGTATGCTACTGATATTACGCAATTTTTTGACAGAATTCCAAATGATTTTAACCCTATTAGTGCTGAAATGGAAGCTTTTGCTTTATTCTATGTTTCTAAGGTTTTAAATAAAAAATCTGCTTGTTTAATGAGTGTTGTTGATATTGTTAATAATGATGGAAATTCAACTTCAAGCATAACAGCACAAGAACGTCAAAATGGCTTAAATAAAATGATAAAATTAGCACTAGATAGTAGTTTAAAAATTTGAAGTTTAGTTGTTTTTTCTAAAAGTTTAATTATAGGAAAATCAAAAATCATTGAATTTACATATGTATTTTCAATGATTTTTATATTTATTTTTTTATTGATAGAATTTTATATTTCATAATTCCAGCTGGTGCATTAACTTCTACAACATGATTTTTCTTAGCACCTAATAATGATGAGCCTAAAGGTGATTCATTTGATATTTTGTTTTCTGCTAAATTTACTTCTGTTGAACCAACTATTGTGTATTCAACTTTTTCATCAAATTCCATATCTAATACTTTTACAATATTTCCAATTTGTACTGTTTCTGTATCTATTTCACTTTCATCAATAATTTTAGCATGTCTTATTTTATTTTCTAATTCTGCTATTTTTACTTCATTTTCTGCTTGTGCTGTTTTTGCTTCATCATATTCAGAATTTTCAGATAAATCTCCAAAACCTAATGCTACTTTTATTCTGTCTGCTATTTCTGCTCTTTTTTCTGTTCTTAAATAATTTAATTCTTTTTCTAAATTTTCATAACCTTCTTGTGTTAATATTACCTCTTTTTCTTCCATGGTAATTCTCCTTTCAATCTAAAGTATAGTTACTATCTTACGGCAAAACTATTAATTTGTCAAGCAATTATAAAATAAATTTAATCTTTCCCTTTTAAAAATTTTGCAAGCGAAGTGTCTCCAATAGGACATTTTAAATAATCTATTCCAGAGAAAATTGTTGCTACTGTTTGTATAAGCATCATAATTGTTACAATAGTGTTTAAAACAAGCTCTCCACCAGTTAAACTTCCAACAAAGCATTTTCCAAAACCATGTAAATCAACAAAAGCTAAAATTATTGCAATCATTTGTGTTACTGTTTTTAATTTCCCCCAATTTGATGCTGCAACTACTTTTCCACCTTTTTCAACAGCTATTAATCTATACCCTGATACTATAAATTCTCTTGATAATACAATAATTGGTATCCAAGCTGGTAATTTACTCATTTCAACTAACATGCACATTGCAGCTAATACTAATATCTTATCTGCTAATGGGTCTAAAAATTTTCCAAATGTAGTTATTTGATTGTTTTTTCTAGCTAAATAACCATCTAATTTATCTGTAATAGATGCAATTATAAATATTAAGTCAATAATCCAATATTCTATTGGTATATTAAGTAATTCTCCATCTATTCCTAAAAATGGAATTATAACCATAATTGGCACTAATATAATTCTAAATATTGTTAATTTATTTGGCAAATTCATATGTTTTTATCCTTTCTATTTTAACATTTCTATTGCTTTTTGTAATTGTGTGTCATCTTTTTCCTCCACTGATAAAACGTTTTTAACAGTGTCTGGCAATTTTACTTCTTCATCTGGCATAATTCCAATTTTGTTAATTTCTGTTTTGTTTGGTGTTAGATATTTTTCAGATGTAATTTTTATTCCACTTCCATCTGGTAATGTTAGAACTTGTTGAATAACTCCTTTTCCATAAGTTTTTGTTCCACAAGTTTTTGCTTTTCCTAAATCTTTTAAAGCTCCTGCTAGTATCTCTGATGAACTTGCTGTATTTTCATTTGTCAATATAACTATTGGCATATTTATAATTGGGTCATTTTCAGATTTTTCAATTTCTTCATTATTATTTTTATCTACTTCATATAATAAGTTAGAACCTTTATCTGCTATATAATCTGCTATTTCTAATGCTTCATCAACAATTCCACCACCATTGTTTCTTAAGTCGATTATTAATGATTTTATACCTTGTTTTTGTAATTCTTCATATTTTTCTCTAAAGTCTTTTGCTGTTCCTTCATCAAAAGATGAAAATTCAATATATCCTATTTGGTTTGAAAGTACTTTTCCATCTACTGGATTTACTTTGATGCTTTCTCTTTTTAATTCAATTGTTTTGCTTTCAGTTCCTCTTAAAATTTCTAATTTAACTGTTGTTCCACTTTCACCTTTTATTTTACTAGAAACTGTTGACATTTCTTCTGCTGTATAAGTTGTTCCATCAACTGATACAATTAAATCTCCTGGCAAAATACCTGCTTTTTCTGCTGGACTGTTTTTTATAGGTGCTAATATTTGCACTTTATTTGCTTCAGTATTTTTTACCATATAAATTCCAATTCCAACAAAGTTTCCCATAGTATCGTCTAAATAATCTTTCATATCATCTTTTGATATGTATTCTGTATATGGGTCTCCTAGTCCTTCTACATAACCTTTAATAGCTCCCTCTTCTAGCTTTTTTTCATCTATTTCACCTAAATAATATTTATCAATAATTGCTTTATATCTGTTAAGTGCACTTTCAATGTCTTTATTGTCTGAATTTTTTGCAAACATAGCTAATTTTGCAGTTGATGAATTAATAAACAATTGATACATTCCTATTGATGTACACAAAAATGTAACAAATGCCACTATAACTACCAACATGATGATTTTATAAACTTTAAACCTTTTTTTCTCTTCCATTCTAACCTCCACTTAAGTACTGCAAAATTTAATCTTGAAATAATATTTTTATATTATTTCAAGACTTAATTATAATATAATCAACTATTAAATATTATACTTTTTAAAATTATGCAAAATATCAGTTATATTTTTTAATAGTAATTACAATTTATATTTTACTTTTAATTATATGTCATTTATTTAAAAATAATTACGAGGGTCTACTCTACAATTACTATAATTATATGGTGCAACTCTTACTTCAAAATGTAAATGTGGTCCACTTGAATTTCCTGAATTTCCTGATTTCATAATTTGTTGACCTTTAGATACAATTTGTCCAGGAGAAACTGCAATAGAACCAGGTGTTCCATGAGCATACCAAGTTTGTAATCCATTTGTATGTTGAATTACTATATATGTACCATAACTTGTTGTTAAATTAGCTGTTGCATAAACAACTCCATCTGCTGCTGCATATATTGGTGTTCCAACTGGTATTCCATAATCTAAAGCACCATGGTAACTTCCGTTTGAATAATACATAGTAGCAGTTATTTTTCCTGAATTAACTGGTCTTCTAAGCACTCCACTTCCTGTATTTGATGTTCCTCCATTATTTGAACCATTATTAGTATTATTGTTTTTATTTGCTTCTTCTTGTTCTTTTTTCTTTCTTAGTTCTTCTAATTGAGCTGCATATCTTGCTTGAGCTGCTTGTATTTCTTTTTCTATTTTACTACTTGCATTTCTTAGTTCTTCAATATGTTTTTGTATTTCTTTTTCATCTTCTGATAATTTTTCTACTTGTTTATCTTTTTCTTTTTTAGCTGTTTGTAATTGGTTACTTACATTTTGTTTACTAGCTTTAGAGTTGCTTAATTCTTTTTTACTTTCTTCTAATTCTTTTTTTGCTTTTTCTATTTCTTCTTTTTGTTTTTGTATTTTTTCTAATAACTCTGTATCACTTGTTGCAACTTCTGTTATTAAATAATAATTAGAAATAAAGTCTGTTATACTTTCAGAAGATAACAAAAAGTCTAAATAAGATGTTTCACCTGCTTCATAGCTTGCTACTAATCTCTTATTTAATAATTCTTCTTGTTTTGTGTAATCTTCTTGTGCTTTATCTAGCTTTTTTTGTGAATCACTAATTTTATTGTTTAATTCTGATATTTGCGTATTTAAAGTATCTATTTGTGTTTCATAATCTTCTATTTGTGTTGATAATTCTTCTACTTGTTCCATTGTTTTTGATTTTTGAGCTTGTACTTCTTTTAAATCTTTCTCGGCTTCTTGTTTTTGATTGTTAATTTCGTTTTTTTCGCTATTTAATTTTTTCTCTTCTGCTGATGTTTCTGCAAATGTTATTGTATTTTGTAATAAAAATATTGCAACTACTAATACTCCTATTATTTTTAAACCTATTTTTTTCATAAGTTCCTCCTTTTTTATCCCCTTTATTTGACTTAATCAGTTTTAAGTTGTTTCATTATTATGTTCTTCTTGCTCTTTATTTGCCTCTTCATTTGTGCTATTTGTTGTTTCTTTTTCTTCGTTATTGTCTTCTTCTTTGGTTTGTGTAGTTGGTATAACTCCATTTGTAATATATGGTATTGGGTCTGTTACAACTCCATTTAGCCTTACTTCAAAATGTGCATGTGGTCCTGTTGAATATCCAGTAGAACCTACTTTTAAAACTACTGTTTCTCCTCTTTTTACTGTTTCTCCAACTTGTACCATGATTTCTGATCCATGTGCATATAAAGTTGATATTCCTCCTCCATGGTCGATAATTACCATATTTCCATAAGCTCCATTATATTCTGCTTTTACTACAATTCCATCATTTGCAGCTACAAAGTTTGCTCCCATTGGTGCACTAATGTCTACACCTGTATGTAATTTTGTATAGTGTAAAATTGGATGAAATCTCATTCCAAATTTTGAACTTACTCTTGTATAGCCAGGCACAGGCCATGCTAATTCTCCTCCTATGTATTTTGTGTCTATTCCTTGAAGCGCAAGAGATAATATTTCTTTATTTACTTCTGCAAATTTTGTATTATATTCATCAATTTGTGCTTGAATATCTTTTTCTTTGTCTGTTAATTTAGAAATATGATTTTCTCTTACAATTTTAGTGTTTTCTAATATTTTCGCTCTTTTAGTTTGGCTTTGTTTCATTGTTGCATATTTTTCTTTTGTGCTATCAAGTTTCTTTTTATTTAAGTCAATTTCATCTTTTTGTGCTTTCATATCTTCTAATAGTTCTGTATCATAGTTTGCTATTTCTGTAATTAGAAAATAATTAGATAAGAAGTCTGATATACTCCTTGAGCTTAAAATGACATCTAAATATTTTGTATCACTTGTTTCATACATAGATACTAATCTTAATTCTAATATTTCTTTTTGTTTATCATATCTTTTTTGTGCTACTTCTAACTTTTTATTAACTTCGTTAATTGATTTTTGTAATTCTTCAATTTTTATATTTAGTTCATCTAACTCTTTTTGTGCATCTTCTATTTTTTCATCTAATTTTTGTATTTGTTGCATATTTTCAGATAAATCGTCTTGTACTTCTTCTAGTCTGTTTGAAGCATCATCAATTTGATTTTGTAGTTCTTGTTGCTGTGTTTGCAAGTCTGTTAATTCTTCTGCTTGTACACAAGAAATGATAAAACTAATGCTAATAAAGAAAGTTAAAACAACACATAAAATCTTACGCATTTAAACAATTCCTCCTTAACGACTCAAATCCTTTATACTTTCAAATATTTCCTCATTGAAATTACACTTCCGGATTGCTCCTATTCCAATTCCTAGTAACATATATACAAATATAATAGAATTGAACATATCTCCAAATGTAATTAAAGTCATATTAATTACTTGCATAAATTGAGCATTTACCATTTGTTCTGCTAAGAAACTATAACCTGTTCCAACAATTGCAATAGATATGATACTTGCAACAACACCTATTATCATACCCTCTACAATGAATGGCCATCTAATAAAACCATTTGTTGCTCCTACATATTTCATAATTGAAATTTCTTTTCTTCTAGCATGAACAGTAAGTTTTATGGTATTTGCTATAATAAATACAGAAATTATAATCAATAAAATTAAAATTACACCTGTTACTATTTTAATACCATTTGCTAAACTAATTAAAGTACTAACAGTTTCATCTTTGCTTGTTATTTTTTTGATGTTTTCAAAAGTTAATATCTGGTCTTGTACTTCTTTGCTTTTTGTTAAATCTGTTAGTGTAACAACATAAGATGCTGGGAAAATATTATTTTCTTCATACCCTGCAAGTAAGTCTTTTTTATCTCCAAATTTTTCTTTCATTTGATTTAATGCTTGTTCTTTTGAGATAAAATCTGCTGTACTTACTCCCTCTAAAGCCATTATTTTTTCTTTTATTTCTTCAATTTGTTTTTGTGTCGCATCATTATTTATAAAAACTTGTATTCCTTGTTCTGATTCCACTTTTGACACAAAGTGATTGATGTTTTCAGTTAGAATTAGGAATATTCCAAAAATAATCATTGTAGCACACATAATCATTAAAGATGCACCTGTTGACTTCTTATTTTTGAAAACATTTCCAAACCCCTCTCCTATTAAATATCCTAATATGTTATATTTCACAATCATACCCACC
>JAAWEC010000116.1 GCA_022794095.1 Clostridia bacterium | reverse complement strand
GTACAAATTTAACTCAATTAGATTTAAGTAATTTTGACACATCAAATGTAACTAATATGTCTGAGATGTTTAATATGGATAATATAAATGATATACAAAGTGCCTTAACTCAGTTAGATTTAAGCAGTTTTGACACGTCAAATGTAACAAACATGTATAAAATGTTTTGGGATTGTAGTAATTTAACCAAATTAGATTTAAGTAATTTTAATACATCAAATGTAACTAATATGGCTTGGCTGTTTTATGGATGTTCGGGTCTGAACCAAATTTTAGTAGGACCAGATTGGAAGGAGCCAGAAGATTCTGAGGGAAGGAGAGGCATGTTTAGTCTTTGTGGTGTTTCAAAAGTAACATTAGTTACACCTTAAACTGAAAGAAAAAGGAAAATATGAAAAAAGTTTTAAAATATATAGCAATATTTTTATTAGTATTAATGATATCACTAGGTTTTTTAGTAGCAACAGCAAAAATACCAAAAAAAATGATTGCAGAAAACGTAAAAAAATCTCAAAGATGTTTCAGAACACATGATGAAATAAAAAAAATAAGAAAAGACCAAGAATATACCTATTTGCATATTTATGCAGATGCTATTCTTTTGAATATAACATATGGTTTAGATGAAGAATACCCATTAAAATCTGCAGTAAAAGCCCCATATTATTTAGAAAGAGAAAACTTTCAAATAAAAGATACCATATATTATGACTTTGATGAATTAGTAGAACAAGATTTAAAGCCAAACACACAATATCTTCGTTATTGGCATGGCTCAGTTGGAATATTAAAAATACTACTAATCTTTATGGACTTAGAGGAAATCTACATTTTTAACGCAACAATATTAATAATTTTACTAATTGTACTACTAAGTCTACTTTTCAAAAAGAAAGCAATAGCCCTAGGAATTTCATTAATAATAGGGCTAACAATTACTGCTTCTGCCTTTGTGCCATTTTGTTTAGAATACACATGGACATATTACATTATGCTAATTAGCAGTATTTTAGCCGTGCTATGGATAGACAAGCAAGAAAGACTAAATAAACTATTTTTTATAACAGGAATAATAACGTGCTTTCTAGATTTTCTATCAACAGAAATTATAACCATAGTGATACCACTTTTAATTGTATTAGTATTAAAGGTAAAAGATAAAAAAATAGAAACAGCAAAAGAAGCCTTAAAAGTAATAGTAAAATCCTTATTTTTATGGGGAATAGCCTATGTTTCTATGTGGTTTGCGAAATGGATAATTGCATCAATTGTATTAAAAACAAATGCATTCATATATGTTGGATGGAGAGCCCAAAAAAGAATTAATGGAAAAATACTTGGTATCAAAGCTAATGAACTATGGTTACACGCAATAAAAAGAAATATACTTACTCTGTATCCACTAAACCTTCAAAAAAATGAAAGTAAACTACTAATAATTCCAATAGTAATAGCTATTATAGAAATAATTATTATTCGAAAAAGAAACCTAAAAAAACTGTGGTTTCCAGGAGTAATTTTATTAATCGGAATATTACCATATGCAAGATACACAATACTTAGCAATCATGCATATACACATTTCTTTTTCACATTTAGAAGTCAAATTGTAACCATTATGGCAATTATATTAGCAATGATTTATAGTGTAGACATAGAATTTTGGAAAGAAAAAAGAAATGGTTTTGGAAAAACTAAAGAAAACATGGAGAAAGAAAAAATGATAAAAAAGGACAAAAAGGTGTAACGTTAATTGCACTTGCAATAACAATAGCACTAATAAAATAAAACCATATTCTAAACAAACGAGTTTAAATGATGATTTAGCAAGTAAGGGAACAAATAATTTAGAAGAAGCAAGGAAAGATTTATATTTAAAATTATTTATATGCATAAAAATATGAAATTATAACTGTGTTGTTTCAAAAGTAGAAAGAACACAGTTATTTTATATTAAATGCTAAAATATATTTTTTATAGGTTTAAAATATATTTTTCTTGTTGCAACTTTTGCAAATTTGTTATATTATAGAAAAGAATTGAGTAAGCTAAAATTATATTAATTTTTAGATAACAAAAATAGAAAAGGAGAGATAAAACCGTGGAGGAAGATATAAAAGTAGAGTTAGAAAGGGCGAGACTAAAAAATTACGTATTACAAAAAGAAAATGATATTTTATTGGGAACAATAGGGATTGTAACAAAAGAAAAAGAAACATTACTATCTGAAATCGCAAGTATAAAAAATTCGAGAGGTTATAAAATAGTACAAAAAATTAATCATATAATGAGGAGAGATAAATGAAAAAGAAAATAAAAGAAGAAACATATTTTATGACAAATATAACCTTTCAAGAGCAGATGGAACTATTATTTGACATGGAAGAAAAGTTCCCATATGAATATAAAGAAGAAACAAAAGATACAGCTAAAAAGAAAATAGCAATTGTCTATGATATTGATGGTTGGGCATTTTGCAACATTGCAACCCAAATAAAAAAGCATCTATCAAATGACTTTGAAATTGATATTTTTCCAGTAGCTGTTTTTGATGATAATATAGTAAAACTTGTTTTATTAGCTGAGAAGTATGACTTAGTACACTGCTTATGGAGAGGACTTTTATCATGTTTAGATTACAAATTTATAAGAGAATATATCTATAATATGGGAATAAGTTTTGAAGAATTTATGGACAAGTATTTTAGCAAAACTAATATAACAACATCTGTTTATGACCATAAATTCTTAGATGAAGAAAGCTTTGAAACCACAAAATCATTTGCAAAATACGCTAAAAACTATACTGTATCTTCTACTATTTTACAAGACATTTACAATAACTTAGATATTGAAAAAAAGCCAATGGCAGTAGTAAGTGATGGGGTGGATTTAGAAAAATTCAAACCTCAAAACTTAGAAAGATTTAAACCAGAAAATTTAGAAAATAGAAAAATACAAATTGGCTGGGTAGGAAATAGCGAATTTACAGATTCAAATGGAGATTCGGACTTAAAAGGAGTAAGAAAAATTATAAAACCAGCATTAGAAGAATTAATCAAAGAGGGTTATCCAATTGAACTAAATTTTGCAGATAGAAAAGAGAAATATATACCACATGAGAAGATGCCAGATTACTATAACACAATAGATATATATGTGTGTGCTTCTAAAAATGAGGGAACTCCTAATCCAGTTTTAGAAGCTATGGCATCAGGTGTTCCAATTGTTTCTACAAATGTAGGTATTGTAAGAGATGCTTTTGGAGAAAAACAAAAAGAATTTATATTAAAAGAACGAACAAAAGAAGAACTAAAAAACAAACTAACCACTATTCTAAAAGAAAAAGAAAAATTAGAACAATTATCAAAAGAAAATATAGAACAAATAAAACAATGGACATGGGCAAAAAAATGTGAACAATTTAAAGCATTTTTCGAACAAAATTTGAAATAGAAACAAGAAAGTAGGTAAGCAATGGAAAAATCAAAAAAAATACTAATTAATGTAAAACAAATTGCAATTATTGTATTATCTGTATTTGTAACATTTGCAATGAATATCAATATTGATAAAAACACAGCAATTCGATACTCTTTTACAGGTAATTCAGTTTTTTGGATAATCTTTTTTGTATTAACCTATTGGTTATTACAAAAAATAGCTAAAATCACAAATAAAAGGTTAAAAGTATGTTCTATTTTACTTGCGTTTTTATTAGCAACTTTTGAAGTAGTAGGAAGTACAATAGATAATTACTTAGATTTAAGCGGAATTATAGAAAGCCAAATTACAATAATAAAATCAGCCATAAAATGGTTTGGTTATGCTATTTTATTTTATGGTGTTATTGCAAATATCTTCAAAAAGTTAGAAGAAAAAGAAATTTTAAAAGGAACAACAAAATGGTTTACAGACAATAAAAGAACATTTTTATGGGTTTGGGGACTTATATTTATTGCATGGATACCATACTTTTTAAATTATTATCCAGGAGTTGTAACAGTAGATTCAATGTCACAAATTTGCCAAAGTTTAGGAATACATGGCATAAGTAATCATCACCCTATATTACACACATTTTTTATTAGTATTTTTATGAATATTGGAAAAGCATTTGGAAACTATAACTTAGGAGTTGCAATATATAGCATAGTGCAAATGCTAGTAACCTCTAGTATATTTTCATTTACAATTTACTATATGGCAAAAAGAAAAATTGACATTAAATTTAGAATATTAACACTACTATTTTATGCTTTTTACCCAGTAAATGGATTATATAGCATAACAATGTGGAAAGACATACCTTTTGCAGTAGCAATGTTAATTTTCACAATTATGATGACAGAAATTGCAATAAACAAGGAACATTTTATGAAATCAAAATGTAAGAATGCATTATTTATAATTAGTATGATATTAGTAATATTATTTAGAAATAATGGATTATACGTAGCAATCCTAACTATTCCATGTTTATTTATATTTGCAAGAAAATATTATAAAAAATTATTAGTTATTTCTTGCATAGTACTTGCAACTTATGCAATATGGAAAGGACCTGTATTTTCAATATTTAATATTGGAGAAGGTTCACCAAGAGAAGCTTTATCTATACCATTACAACAATTTGCAAGAATTACAAAATATCATGGAGACACATTAACAGATGATGAAAGATGGAGAATTTATAAATATCTACCAACTAATGATTTAGCAGAGGTATATACACCTAGAATATCAGATTTAGTAAAAAATAATTTCAGTAATGAAGCATTTGCAGAAGACAAAATAGGGTTAGTCAAATTATATGTAAAATTAGCTTTAAAATATCCAAGAGCAACAATTGAAGCATTTTTATGTAACAATTATGGATATTGGTATCCAGAGGCAATTCATTGGGTAGTGGCAAGAGAAATATTTGAAACAACAAGAGAAGAAGAAATGGCATTAGATTTAAAAGCAACACCAATTAAAAACATAGAAAGTTTAGAAAAATGGGATAGTCTTTTAGACAGAAGAGACTTGCCAATAAACTCTATGTTATATAGTATAGGCTTTGTTTTTTGGTTAGTTTTAATTAGTTTAGTATATACTATTTATAAAAAACAATACAACTTGTTAATAATCTATATACCACTTGCAATACTATGGCTTACAACAATTGCATCACCTGTATTTGGAGAATTTAGGTATATTTACAGCATGTTTACTTGTTTGCCACTATTAATAGGAATTCATTTAAGAGAGAAAAGTGACAATTAAATTCCAAATAAGTTTAAGTTAGAGAAGAGGGGAATAGCTCATGAAATATGGGATAATTATGTATAAAGATACCGAAAATATAGGTGATGATGTACAAACCTATGTTGCAGAAAAATATCTGCCAAGAGTAGATTATATTATTGACAGAGATAATATAACATCTTTTGTTCCAAAAGAAAAAGAGTATGTAGCAACTATTATGAATGCATGGTGGATGAACCAAAAATTCAATTGGCCACCATCACCATATATTTATCCAAAAATGCTATCAATGCATTTTACCCACTATGATACAATATATCACATTGACCAAAGACACATTACAACAGGATATGGAAAAGAATACTTAAAAAAATATGAGCCAATTGGTTGTAGAGATAGCTATTCTAAAAATCTATTACAAGAAAATGGAATTAAGTCTTATTTTTCAGGTTGTATGACATTAACTTTGGACAAATTACCAAACATTGAAAAAGAAGATTATATTTTATTAGTTGATGTATCAGACAAAATCTATGAAAAGATAAAAACAATGACATCAAAAAGAATTGAAAGAATAACAAACAATAGAAATAGAGAAGAATACTCAAAACTAGACTGGAAAACAAGAAAAGAATATGTAAAACAATATTTAACAGCAATCCAAAAAGCAAGTTTAGTTATAACACCAAGGCTACACTCTGCTTTGCCATCATTAGCATTGCAAACGCCAGTACTATTAATTGATTATAGCTTAAACAATGATAGAACAAGTGACTTTTTAAAATTATTATATTACACAACAGAAGAAGAATTCATAAATGGAAAAACTAAATATGATATAAACAACCCAAAAGAGAATAAAAAAGACTATTTAAAAATAAGAGAAAACTTAGAAGAAAGTTGTTATGACTTTATAACAAAATTAGAAAATGAAGAGTTAAATACTCAGGATTTACCAGAAATAAAAGACTATATAGAAATTACAAAAAGAAGTGAATTTCAAAAAAAATTATTATTAGATAGTTATAACAAATTAAATGAAATGTATTTAGAACAGGTAAAAAACACACAAGAAGCATGGGAAATTAGTAATAAAGGTTGGGAAAATTACAACAAATTGTGTGAAGAAATGAGACAGTAGGGACAGGTCTTAAATGTCTCATTTGTTTATAGATAAAAAAATATTAAATTATTGTAAATAATGAGACATTTAAGACCTGTCCCTACTGTCTCAAAAAAATACAATTGACAAGCAGTAAATTTATGATATAATTACATTAATAAAACTAGAAGGAGTACTAGAATGAAAGAAACAAACAATGAAGATATAGCTATTAAAGTAAGCCATGTATATAAAAGTTTTAATATTTATTATGACAGAGCAAACACATTAAAAGAAAGAATGTTATTTTTTGCTAGAAATAAAAGAAGAGAAAAAAGAGAAGTATTAAAAGATATTAATTTAGACATAAAAAAAGGGGAGACTGTTGCCTTAATTGGTGTTAATGGAAGTGGAAAATCAACACTTTTAAAATTAATGACACAAATTATATTTCCAAACAAAGGCCAAATAGAAACAAGAGGGAAATTAACATCATTGTTAGAATTAGGAGCAGGTTTTCACCCAGACTTTTCAGGGAGAGAAAATATCTATTTTAATTCTTCTATTTTTGGTTTAACAAGAAAAGAAATTGACTCAAGAATAGAACAAATTATAGAATTTTCAGAACTTAGGGATTTTATTGACAATCCAGTAAGGACATATTCTTCAGGAATGTATATGAGATTAGCATTTTCAGTTGCAATAAATGTTGATGCACAAATTCTATTAATTGATGAAATACTATCAGTAGGAGACCAACATTTTCAAGAAAAATGTTTTAACAAAATGCGTGAACTAAAACAAGAGGGTAAAACAATGGTATTTGTAACACATAGCATGGAATCTGTTAGGAATTTATGTGATAGAGCAGTTTGGTTATACAATGGAGAAATTAGAATGGATGGAAATACCAATGAAGTAGTAGATGAATATTTAAAAGTAACTATGTAGAAAGTAGAGTTTCTAAATTTTAGGTGTTGAAAGCGAAAAAGATATAATATTTTTTTCGTATCTTTCGTGTCACGACCCCTAAAAGAAAAAAGGAGAAAAAGCATGAACATATTTCAAAAAATATATCAATATAGGGAACTATTAAAAACTAATGTAAAAAAAGAAATTAGAGGAAGATATAAGAATTCTATCTTAGGTGTTATGTGGTCATTTTTAAATCCACTTTTGCAGCTTGCAGTATATTCTATTATCTTTGGAGCATTATTAGCAGGAGGTGATAAAACTTATCCAATTTATATTTGTGTAGCGCTAATTCCATGGACATATTTTACAACAGCAATTACACAAGCTTCATTTACTATCATTGGAAATGGAGACATTATTAAAAAAGTATATTTTCCAAGAGAAATTTTACCAATTTCGGTTGTAACAAGTGGTGCAGTAAACTTTATAATTTCTACAATAATTATATTAGCATTTGTTATTTTTTCAGGAATGGGTTTATCTTGGTATATTTTATTATATCCATTTGTGTTATTAGTACAATATGCTTTATTGTTAGGAATATCATTTATAGTATCTTCAATTACTGTATATTTTAGGGATTTAGAACACATTATAGGAATTATTTTATTAGCAGCATTTTATGGAACGCCAATTGTTTACAAATTAGAACAATTACCAGAAAATCTACAAATTATTATGCAACTAAATCCAATGACACATATTATTAATGGTTATAGAGCTATTTTTTATAATCAAGAAATGCCAAACATAAAGATACTTGGAATATTACTAGCAATATCAGTAGTAATAACAATAATAGGATATTTTATATTTAAAAAATTACAAAAAGGATTTGCAGAACAATTATAAAGTTATATATAGGAAGGAATGGAGAAAAAAATGAATAATATTAAAATATTTGCTTGTCCAACAGCAGAAGAATTTACAAAAGAAATATGTGATTGCTTAGGAGTAGAGATGGGGAAAATAAACCATCAAAAATTTTCAAATGATAACAATTTTGTTCAAGTTTTAGAAACAGTAAGGCAAAAAGATGTGTATGTTGTACAAACAGTAGAACCACCAGTAAATGAAAGAATAATGGAATTATTAATTACAGTAGATGCTATAAAAAGAGCATCAGCTAAAAACATAAATGTAGTTTTACCTTATTTTCCATATTCTAGGTCAGACAAAAAAGACCAACCACGTATTCCAATTACTGCTAAATTAATGGCACAATTATTAGAAGCAGCAGGAGCAACAAGAGTTATCACTTGTGACTTACATAACCCAGCAATACAAGCTTATTTTAATATTAATTGTGATAGACTAACAGCAGAATATTTATTAGAAGATTATTTTAAACAAAAAAATTTAGAGGACATGGTAATTGTAGCAACAGATGCAGGAAGTTCTAAAAAAGCATATAAATATTCACAATTTTTTGGTTGCCCAATTGCAATGGTAGACAAAAGAAGAGATGCAAATGATGACAGAGCAATTGCAGGAACAATTATAGGAGATGTAAAAGACAAAAACGCAATTATATTTGATGATGAAATTGCAACAGCAGGTTCTATGATGGAAACTGTAAAAGT
>JAAWEC010000115.1 GCA_022794095.1 Clostridia bacterium | reverse complement strand
TAGTATTTAGCCGTGATGGAGATAAAATTTGGAAATGTAGAAATTGTGGACATATTGTAATTGGAAAACAAGCTCCAGAAATATGCCCAGTATGTAGCCATCCAAAAGCTTATTTTGAAATTAAAGCAGAAAATTATTAAAAATATAATGCTACACAAATTTGCAAAGCAAATTTGGCAGGCGAACAAAGACGGAGCATGTAAGGTGACCTAAAAGGTTAAAAAACCTAATCATGCTCCTTTTGTTCTGTTATAGAAAAATCTTCGATTTTCTATAACATCAACACATTATACACAAATTTGCAAATCAAATTTGGAAGGCGAACAAAGACGGAGCATGTAAGGTAATCTAAAAGGTTAAAAAACCTAATCATGCTCCTTTTGTTCTTAGATTATTTTAAAGTAACTATTGTTACACCTGTTTCGCCCTCACCAAAAGTTCCTAATCGGAAAGTTTTGGCATGAGGGTGATTTTTTAAAAATTGATGAATTCCATTTTTTAATTTTCCAGTACCTTTTCCATGGACAATCCTAACAGTTTCAAGTCTGCTAAGGCAGGCATCATCTAAAAATTTATCAACAACAAAAATTGCTTCTTCAACATTTAAACCAATTACATTAATTTCAGTTTGAATAGTCCTTGTTTTTGAAACAGAAGAAGTCCCAATAGTTTTTGACTTTGAACAAGTCGAAGAAGTAGTTGCATTTTTTAAATATTTAATGTTTATATTCATTTTTAACAAACCTACTTGAACTTGTACTTCATTAGATTTTGAAACATGAGAAAGTACAATACCATTTTGACCAATAGTAGTTACAAAAACTTCTTTATTTGGTTTAATACTTGCTGTATCCAAATCATCATTTGAACAATTAGAATTGTTAGAATTTTCAGAATTTGAATCAACTGTATTTAGTTCTTTTATTTTTGTATTTAAAGAATTTCTAGCATTTTCTAGTTCCTTATTATTAGACAAAGATTGCATTTTTTTAATAATTGTGTTTGCATCTTTTTTTGCGTCTAACAAAATATCTCTAGCCTTTATTTTTGCATTATTGAGAGTATCTTGCTCATGTCTTTTTACATCTTCATTTTCTTTTTCCAAAGATTCTCTTAAAATTTTCACACGTTCTAATTCTTTAGAAATAGTAATCTTTTCCTTTTCTATTAAAGATTTATCATCATAAATACTTTTTAGCAAATTTTCAATATCAATTTGGGTAGAAGTCATAAGGCTTTTGGCTTTTTCAATAATAGAATTATCTAAACCTAATTTTTTGCTGATTTCAAAAGCATTACTCTTGCCGTGGAATACCTACTAATAACTTATAAGTAGGAGTTAATGTGGAAATATCAAATTCTACAGAGGCATTTTTAAAGCCATCTGTTACTAATGCATATTGTTTAAGTTCTGGATAGTGTGTAGTAGCAATAATTAGACTTCCAATTTGCTTAAAATAATCTAACAAACTAATTGCAAGAAGACTTCCTTCAGAAGGATCAGTACCAGAACCAAGCTCGTCAACTAAAATTAAGGAATCTTTTGTTGCAGATTTTGTGATTTCTACCATGTTTAATATATGAGAAGAAAAAGTACTTAAAGAATCTGAAATACTTTGGTCATCTCCAATGTCTGCAAAAATATTATCAAATACATAAATACTAGAATTTTCGTCACATGGAATATTAAGTCCAGAGCAAGCCATACAAGTTAAAAGACCAACAGTTTTCAATGTAACAGTTTTTCCACCAGTGTTAGGTCCAGTAATTAATAAAACAGAATAATCACTTCCTAAATCTACAGAAATAGGAACAACTTTATCTTTATCAATAAAAGGATGTCTTGCATTTTTTAAATGAATTTCTTTTTTGTTGTTTATAACAGGTGTTATAGCTTGAATTGACTTTGAAAACTTTGCTTTTGCAAAAATAAAATCTAATTTAGAAATAATATCAACATCTAAAGCCAATTCTTCACAATAAGGGTAAAACAAACTAGACAAATCAGTTAAAATTTGCTTAATTTCTAATTCTTCTTCTTTTTTCAGACTATTTAATTCATTATTCATTTCAAAAACAGAAATAGGCTCAATAAAAATAGTTGAACCAGCATTAGAAATATCGTGAACAAAACCTTTAATTTGTGAACGATATTCCTCTTTTACAGGAATAACAAATCTTTCATTTCTAATGGTTACAATAGGCTCTTGTATATATTTTGAATAACTAGAAGAGTGGATAATATCATTTAATTTAAGGCGAATATCTTGTTCACATTTTTTTTGCTTTCTTCTTATTTGATGTAAATTTTTAGATGCTCTGTCATCTATCGTATTTTCATCTAAAATACATTCTAAAACCTTATCAGTTATACTTTTATTTGAATATAAGGCCAAAAATAATTTAGAAATAATAGGGTAGTCATCTACATTTAAGAAATCCTTATTAAAGTAATCTTTCAGTCCTTGAGCCAATTTGAAAATATTAGCAATATTTAATAAAGCTTTAGCAGATAAGCACAAATTGCTTTCTAATTTCTTTAATTCAATTGTAATATCTTCTATTTCATAAAAGCAAGGAGTACCATTTCTGTACATCAAATTGACAGACTCTTCAGTTTCATTTAAAGCTTCTTTAACCTTAGCTTGATTATCTTTAGGAAGTAAATTAATAGATAATTCCTTTCCCTTATAAGTAACACAAAAATTACTTAATGAATCTAATATCTTATAAAATTCTAATTTTTCTAAATAAGTATACATAGTAAATTCCTTTCTTGTCACATTGGTGTCGCGTTGGGGTCGCGTTGGGGACGTTTCTTTTGGGACATTTTTATGTAACTTAAGGTTGTTTTTTTATTAAATCTATTATTATATATTAATTTTAAATAACTTGTGTGTCGCAACCACTGAAAAGAAAAAATTGTAATAAATGAAGTATTAATTTTAAAATCAAAAACAATTTTTTCTTTGGTAGCTTGCTCCAATCGCACTCACTTCGTTCGTTTGGTCGCTTACGCATTATTTAAAATTAATATATAATAATAGAAAAGGCAAATTAACATAAAAATGTCCCAAAAGAAACGTCCCCAACGCGACCCCAACGCGACACAACGCGACATTATATTTCGCGATTTAAATTTCCGTTTGTGTAATCTTTTCCCTCTAAACGATTGCCAGATTGTACGGTTTCTACAATGTTATTAATTTGAGAAATATCTTCATCTAAAATGTCAATTCTAGCAAAATTAATATCAAAGTCTTGATAGGAGATAGATGTTATTTTGCTATTAAATAAAGTGGTTACAGTTTGAACATTGTCTGGAAGAATAGGGAACAACATATTTAATCTATCTTTTAAATAATAAGAATTTTCACTTTGGCAACGTGCCATACAGTCTGGATAACATTTATCTGTTTCTCCGAAGTAAGCAATAATTCATATTAATTAAAGGAGTTCTGCCATACACAATTAATTCTTTTTCTAAATAATTATAATTACACAAATTTTGTATTCCTTTTTTGTCTAATTCAGGTGGCATTGTGAAACGGCTAATCCCAAGTTTTTTCAATTCTAATATAGTATGTTCATTAAAAACATTAAAAGTGTAATTTGCAACTATTTTGAAATATTTATCTAAATCTGTAAATAATTCATTTAAAAGTTTGATATTACAAATATTTGAAATGACAAATCCTTTAATATCATATTTTTTAACAGAGCTTTCAGCATATGTATAAAATAAATTTTTGTAATTTCCTTTTATGATAGTTGGCATATAAATATAAGTGTCAAAATTTTTACTTAAAACTTTTAAAATATTTTCATATTTTTTACTAGTAAAAAATTTTAGAGGAATGTAAATGCTATGTATCTTGTTAGTTAGTGTAGTATAATCAAAGTTAGAGTTCAGGTTATTTAGTAAAACAGATATTTTAGGTAATTGCGTAGTTTCAACATTTTGCTTAGGACACACGATATTTTCTGGGGTTTCTTTGTTAGTATAATTTCTTAAGCATTTGTTAATAGCATAATTTTGAACTTGTTCTAAAGCAATTCTTCTTAATTCATTTAATGTACTTAAATTAACAAATAAATTATCATCTAAAACAACTTGAATATTTTTGAATTGATAAGTAGTAGAAGATGTTTTAGAAATTTTTTCTATGACAGTTTGCTTTTCTAAAGGCTTATTTTTAGCCTCTTGTGGGAATTCATTTGTTTCATAATGTACAATTAAATCTTTATATAAATCAATAGAATTGGCAGGAGTTATATCAATAGAAATTGGAACATCCTTTTTTATAGTTACTTTACAATTTAAAGCAATTTTTCTATTTTCATGTGAATAGCTTTGTTTTGCAAAGATTGACAGAGCTTTAGAAGACATTTTATAGATATTGTCATTACAAGATATATTACCTTTCATTCTACCAATAGTAACAGTTTGTCCAACTTTAGTATCTATTATATTTTTTCCATTTTCCATTAATTCTGAAATTGTATAACTTCCAGTTTCATTTTCTAATGAAATAGTATCTCCAATTTGAATAGGTTCTTTCAATTTAACTGTTATCAAGCCTTTATTTTTATTATAATTTTGGACCTTTCCAAGTAATAAGCCCATATTATTAGGCTTATCTTTAAATACTAAATTCTTATTAGGTTCAATATCTAAATGACCAAGAGAAGACATACCACGATTAAATACTTGCATTAAATCTTTTCTGTCTGCATTGTCAACTACATATTCACTATTAGTATTAGAAGCTAGATTAATATATTTGCGATAAATTCTTGTAACAGTTGCTACATACTCAGGTGATTTCATTCTACCCTCAATTTTCAAACACTTAACACCAGACTTAATAAAAGATGGAATATAATCCAAACTACATAAATCACGAGTACTAAGTAAATGTCCAGAATCTATTTTTTTATCATTTTCTAATAATTCAAAGGGAAGCCTACAAGGTTGAGCACACTTACCACGATTACCAGAACGACCACCGAAGCAAGCTAGAAAATAAGCATTGCCCAGAATAAGAAATACATAAAGCACCATGTGCAAAACATTCAATTTCAATATCAACATTTTTACTAATATAATCAATCTCATTAATAGACAATTCTCTTGCAAGAACAACCCTTTTAAAACCAAGTTCTTGCAACTTAATAGCACCATTCAAATTATGTACAGTCATTTGAGTACTAGCATGAATTGGCAAATCAGGAAAAAGTTTAATTAGTAAAGTAGCAAGTCCTAAATCTTGAACAATAATAGCATCAATACCATTTTCATAAGCAGTTGTAGCTAAATTAATAGCATTATCTAATTCTTCATTTTTAATTAAGGTATTTAAAGTTAGATAAGTTTTCACACCACGAATTTTAGCATAATAAATAGCCTCTTTTAAATTTTCTTCATTAAAATTTTTAGCAAAAGCCCTTGCACTAAAAGTATCAGAGCCAAAATAAACACTATCAGCTCCATTTTGTACAGCAGCTTTTAAACATTCAAAATCACCAACAGGTGACAATAATTCGACTTTTCTTTTCATAAAACCTCTTTATTATATCAT
>JAAWEC010000114.1 GCA_022794095.1 Clostridia bacterium | reverse complement strand
TTAGGAGGTAAAAATGATAGAATTTGAAAAGCCAAATATTGAATGTCTAGAAGTTGATGATACAAATAATTATGCAAAATTTGTATGCGAACCATTAGAAAGAGGTTATGGAGTAACAATAGGGAATTCTCTTAGAAGAATTTTACTTTCATCACTTCCAGGTTGTGCCATAACAAGTGTAAAAATAGATGGAGTATTACATGAATTTTCTACCATTCCAAACATAGTAGAGGATGTACCAGAAATAATTGTAAACATAAAAAATGTTAGATTAAAATTCGATGATAATGAAGAAAAATCTTTGAGAATCGAAGTAAAAGGTGAGGGAGAAGTTACTGCAGCAGACATAATTACAGATGGAACTGTTGAAGTATTAAACCCAGAATTACATATTGCAACCATCTCAGATGGAGGAAGCTTAAAAATAGAAATGACAGCAGATAAAGGAAGAGGATATAACTCAGCAGATAAAAACAAAAAAGCAAATCAAGATATATCAGTACTTCCAATTGACTCTATCTATACACCTGTAAAAAAAGTTAACTATCAAGTAGAAAATACTAGAGTTGGACAAATGGTAGACTATGATAAATTAGTTATTGAAGTATGGACAGATGGATGGTTAAAAGCACATGAAGCTTTAAGTTTGGCAGCTAAAGTAATGACAGGACATTTAGAATTGTTTATTGACTTATCAGAAGCAACTAAAAATACACAAGTCATGATTGAAAAAGAGGAATCTAAAAAAGAAAAAGTACTAGAAATGTCAATTGAAGAATTAGAATTATCAGTTAGGTCTTTCAACTGTTTAAAAAGAGCAGGAATAGCATCAGTAGAAGATTTAACTACTAAATCTGAAACAGACATGATGAAAGTAAGAAATTTAGGTAAGAAATCATTTGATGAAGTAACAGCAAAATTACATTCTTTAGGTTTAGATTTTGCAAAAGAAGATGATTAAATAAAAATAGGGCAAACACTACTATTTTATAAAGGCTAAAAATATTATTTAACCTAAAATGAATAGACTAAAAAAGGCAAGGTGTTTTTCCCAAGACTAAAAAAGTAAAAAGGAAGGTGAAAAAATTGGCTATAAATAGAAAACTAGGTAGAACAACAGACATAAGAATGGCAATGTTAAAAAACCTAACAACAGACTTAATTATGCATGGTAAAATAGAAACAACATTAGCAAGAGCAAAAGAAGTAAAAGCTATTGCAGACAGCATTATATCACTTGCCATCAAAGAAAAAGATAACTTTGAAACAGTAGAGGTAAAAGTAGTAAAAGCAAAATTAGATGCAAAAGGTAACAAAGAAACAGAACTTGTAAAAAGTAAAAATGGTAAAGAATATCTAAAAGTAGTAAAAGAAGAAACTACTGAAAAAAGACAAAAAGATATGACATCAAGATTAAATGCAAGAAGAAAAATAATGAGAAAATTAAATAAAGTAAAAGACAGTGATGGAAAAAACATCGACTTACCAGCAAAATTATTTAATGAAATAGCTCCAAAATACGCAGGTAAAAACGTAGGAGGATATACTCGTATAATCAAAGCTGGACCAAGAAGAGGAGACGGAGCAGAAGTTGCAATATTACAACTTATTTAATTTAAAATGAATAGAAAAGAAAAAAGCTTACCAAACTAGAATAATGGTAGGTTTTTTTATGTTATAAAGCACAAACCGAATAATAAATCATATAATAAACCATAGGAGGCATGGTTGAAAATAATTACAATATTATTCAACCAAATCTGTTCTGTTATAGGAAATCAAAGATTTTCCCTATAACATCAACACATTCTACACAAATTTGCTAAAGCAAATTTGGCAGGCGAACAAAAACGGAGCATGTAAAGCAATCTAAAAGGTCAAAAATTTTAATCATGCTCCTTTTGTTCTGCTTTTTATCACAAAAAACGCAAAAAAATAAATATTATAGGGTATAATAAAAATGAGCTTTGGACAAATTATGATAAAATTGTAGACTGCTGTTATCAAAAACTAGTAAAGGGAAATTTTATTGCAATAGAAGGAAAAATAGATAATAGAATGGAAATAAAAGTAAGAGATTTAGAGATATATTTGTAATATTTTATGAAGTAACCTTTATAACATCAAAATAGCTATTGCATTAATTATTTTCTATTGTTATAATAAAGAAAAAAAAGGGGACAGAAAATGGAAAAAGCAAAAGAAAAATTAGAAATAGAAACAAGAACACTAGAGCAACTACTAAAAGACCTAAGAGAAGAAAAACAGTGGACATATATGCACATTGTAGAAGAATTAAATAAAATAGGATTAATAGTCGATGAGAAAAAAGTAAAAAAATGGGAAATAGGATTAAAATACCCAGAAATAGATGAAATTTATAAACTATCAGAGCTATATTTTGTTCCAAGTGACAATTTTGTTATGGCAAAAAGTAATAGTTACAAACAAGGTCTTGAATCCGTTCATGCAACTCTAATAAAGTGGATTTGTTACTTAACAGGAATTTCTTTAAAAGTAGGATATATATTCTTTTTTATAGTTATTTATGGTGGATTAATAGGTTCTCTTTTGTTTTTCGTAAGTAATCTAAATTTAGTTGTAGAAATGGGAAAAGAAAATATTTAAATATTTGTCAAAAATCGTTGCAAAAACAATTTAATTGGGATATAATCAACATGAAATAAAAATAATAGGAGGATAATATTATGGATGAAGAAAACAAAGAAATAACAAAACAAGATATAGAACCAAAAGATGTGAAAACAAACGAAAGTGTAGAAAATAAAAAGGAAGACCAGGCAAAAAAAGAACAAGTAGAAGTTAAAAAGGAAGAAACATCAACAGAAAAACCAAAAGAGGTAAAAAAAGAAGAACCTAAAAATACCACTAAAAAAACAACAACAAAAACATTTGAAAAATCAAAAGTAGAAAATAAGAAAACAAATAATGTGGCAATAGCAATAGTAGCAGTTGTTGCATTAATAGTTATTGCAATATTTGCTTATATAAATATGGCAGATTCTCCTAAAAAGGTAGTAGAAAAGATATTCCAAGATTTGAAGTCTGGTAATACAGGTCAATCTGTACTTGCAAGTGCATTTGAACAAGAAAACTTTGATGAAGAAACAAAAAAATTACTTTTTGACAAATTAGAATGGAAAATTTTAGAAGTAAAAGAAAATGGAGATACAGCAACAGTTAAAGTAGAAGTTGTAAATAAAGATTTCAAAACAGCAATAGGTAATTATATGCAAAAAGCAATAAAAGCAGCATTTAGTGGTGGTATATCAAATGAAGAAGATGCAACAAATTATTTAATCGAAGAATTAAATAATGACGAATTACAAACAATAAGTTCTGAACAAACAATAAATTTAGAGAAAAAAGATGGAAAATGGCAAGTATCAGAAGAAAACGATTTTGTAAATATTTTATTACCAGGATTTGGGGAAGCATTAAGTGCCTTTAATTAAAAAGGAATAAATGTACAATAAAAAATGGAAAGCCAAAGAGTAAAGTTATAAGATAATTAAGGCTTTCCATTTTTTTATATTATAGTAAAGTTCTACGAACTTCCTATAATATAAAGCGTTCCACAGAAAATTGCTTTGCAATTTTCGTGGATGAACAAAAACGTGGCATGAAAAGTTATCTAAAAGGTCATAAAATTTTAATCATGCTACTTTTGTTCTTGAGTGCATAACAAACAAGAGTAAACATATAAATTACTGTTAAGCTTTAAATTTAGAGATTTTAAAAATTAGAAAATATAATGTTGACTAAATCAAAAAAAAATGATATAAATAAAAAGTAATAACAAGGCCCCTTGGTCAAGCGGTTAAGACGCCACCCTCTCAAGGTGGAATCATGGGTTCGATTCCCGTAGGGGTCACCAAAATAAATATTGTAGTTAATACGAAAATTATGTAATATGCAATGTTTATGGCAAAATAGTATTTTAGAATAAATAAATTTAAAAGGGAGTAGCTTTTTAATTACTAATCAACAGTCGCGATATATTAAATGTATCTGGTTAGTAAGGCTAAAATTTAGTTAAGCGAGACTTTTAAAAGGAAATAAAAATAATTATTTCCTTTTAAAAGTTTTTTTATATTATAGTAAAGTTCTCCGAACTTTACTATAATATAAAGCGTTCCACAGAAAATTGCTTTGCAATTTTTATGGGCGAACAAAGACAATATATAATATCTTTGAATGGCAGTAATAATAAGTGTTTTAATTATGCTATTATTGTACATAATAAGAAAAGGAGTTGATTTTAAGGTGGAAAATGAAAAATGGTTTAACCAAGAAATTAAGGAAGTGGAAACAAAATTACAAACAAATCAAGAAAAAGGTTTAAGTTCAGAGGAAGTATTAAAAAGGAAAGAACAATATGGAGCAAATCAATTAAAAGCAGCTAAAAAGAAAAGTTTATTACAAAGATTTGCTGACCAATTTAAAGATTTTTCTATTATTGTTTTAATTATAGCAGCCATTGTGTCTGGTGTAGTAGGAGTTGCAGAAGGAGAACGGAATAACAGATACAATTATCATTTTAATTGTTGTAATTGTAAATGCTATTATTGGAGTAACACAAGAAGCAAAAGCCGAAAAATCCTTAGAAGCATTGCAGAAACTAACAGACCATGCATCTAAAGTAATTAGAAATGGAGAAGTAATAATTGTAGCAGCTAAAGAATTAGTACCAGGAGATATTGTTGTATTAGATACAGGAGATTATATCCCAGCAGATTTAAGAATAATAGAGGCAGTTAATTTAAAAGTGCAAGAATCTTCTTTAACAGGAGAATCTGTACCAGTAGAAAAAGATATTAAAAAAATCAATGAGGAAGACATTGGTATTGGTGATAGAATAAATATGCTATTTTCTTCTAGTTTAGTTACTTATGGTAGAGGAAAAGGAATTGTTGTAGAAACAGGAATGAATACAGAAGTAGGAAAAATTGCAGGCATGATAAATAATACACAAAAACAAGAAACACCTTTGCAACAAAAATTAAACAAATTAGGTAAAACTTTAGGAATTGCAGCACTAGCTATTTGTGTATTTATATTTATAATAGGTTTAATACAAGGAAAAGAGCCAATCCATATGTTTATGACAGCAGTAAGTCTTGCAGTTGCTGCTATTCCAGAGGGATTAGTTGCAGTATCAACAATTGTTTTAGCAATTGGGGTACAAAAAATGGTTAAGAAAAATGCAATTGTAAAAAGACTTCCAGCAGTAGAAACATTAGGAAGTAGTACAGTTATTTGCTCAGATAAAACAGGAACATTAACACAAAATAAGATGACAGTAGAAAAAATATTTATTAATGATAAAACTCAGGATTTAGAAAAATTAAAAGAAAAACCTCAAACAGACCAAGATTTAAAAAAATTGGTATATGCTAATATGCTTTGTAATGATACAAAAATATCTAGTAATGGAAAATTAACAGGAGATCCAACAGAAACAGCTTTAGTAGATATGGCATTCAAATTAGATTTTGACCCAAGTATTTATGATAGAACACCTCGTATAGGAGAAGTTCCATTTGATTCAGATAGAAAATTAATGACAACTATTAATAATCAAGATGGAAAATATATTGTATATACAAAAGGTGGAGTAGATGAATTATTAAAAAAATGCAATTCTTACTTATTAAATGGAGAAATTAAACAAGATTTAGAAAATTATGCAATTACAATTAGAAAACATAATGAAGAAATGGCAAAAGAAGCTTTAAGAGTTTTGGCTTGTGGATATAAGGAAATAGACCATGAACCAACAAAAGAAGAAATAGAAGCAATTGAAAGTGATTTAATATTTATTGGTATGGTAGGAATGATTGACCCACCAAGAGAAGAAGCTAAAAAAGCAGTAGAAAAATGTAAAACAGCAGGAATTAAAACTGTTATGATTACAGGAGACCATAAAATAACAGCAACAGCCATTGCTAAAAAATTAGGAATTTTAGAAACTGAAGAAGAAGCAATTACAGGTCAAGAATTGGAAAAAATGACTGATGATGAACTTGAAAAAAATGTTAGAAAATATAGTGTTTATGCTAGAGTTTCACCAGAGCATAAAGTAAGAATTGTAAGAGCCTGGCAAAAAAATGGTGAAATAGTTGCCATGACAGGAGACGGAGTGAATGATAGCCCAGCACTAAAAACATCTGACATTGGTTGTGCAATGGGAATTGTTGGAACAGATGTTGCTAAAGAAGCAGCAGATGTTATTTTAACAGATGATAATTTTGCAACTATTGTTTCAGCAGTAGAAGAAGGTAGAAGAATTTATGATAATATATTAAAAGTAATACAATTCTTGCTATCTAGCAATGTAGGAGAAATTGTGGTGTTATTTTTAGCAACACTTTGTACACCATTATTTGCAAATTGGTTTGGCATTAGTGACATTTCGCATTTAGAAATTTTATTGCCAATTCATATTTTGTGGATAAACCTAGTTACAGATTCGCTTCCAGCATTAGCCTTAGCTTTTGATCCAGCAAATCAAGACATTATGAAACGCAAACCTATAAAACCAGGAAAAGGTGTATTTACTAAAGGAATGACTTGGCGTGTGATTTATCAAGGGGCAATGATTGGTTTACTTACATTAGTAGCATTTATGATAGGACTTGGAACTACTAATGCTCCAATTGATGGATTGAGTTTAGATGAATCTAAAATAGAGGTTGGTCAAACAATGGCATTTGTTACACTTGCTTTATCAGAATTAGTTCATGTATTTAATATAAGAAATAATAAAAAATCATTGTTTAAAACAAATATATTTAACAATAGTAAGTTGGTTTGGGCAATTATTGCTTCTGCAGCTCTGATGTTTGTTATTTTACTAATCCCAGCTTTAAGAACAATATTTAGTATACCACTACTTCCAACACAAAACATTATAGAATTAGTTTGTTTGATTTTTGCACCAATTGTAATTGTTGAAACATTTAAATTGTTGAAAATAAATACAACAAAAGACGAATAATTACAATTCATATTTTATTACAGTTCAGTGAAAATGTAATTACTACTTTTAGATAGATTGCTTGTTTTGCTGAACTGTAACCTTAAGTAATTAATAACAAAATTGATTGCTATTTTCTTCCTTTTATGATAAGATAAATAAAATTATTAAACAAGAAATGGAAAACAAAGGAGATGCTTTATAATGAATAATAAATTTTATATTACAACACCAATTTATTATCCAAGTGGAAGATTTCATATTGGAACTGCTTATACAACAGTTTTAGCAGACAGTATGAAACAATATCATAAATTAAAAGGTGAAGATGCCTATTTATTAACAGGAACTGATGAGCATGGTCAAAAAATAGAGCAAAAAGCTAAAGAAGCAGGAAAAACACCGAAACAATATGTTGATGAAATGGCAGATATAGCAAAAGAGTTATGGAGCAAAATGGAAATAGAATATAATGACTATATACAAACAACTGAGGAAAGGCATGAAAAAGTTGTACAAAAGATTTTTGACCGTTTTATGGAGCAAGGAGACATCTATAAAGGAGAATATGAGGGATGGTACTGTATCCCTTGTGAAACATTTTTTACTGAAACGCAACTAGTAGATGGAAAATGTCCAGACTGTGGTAGAGAAGTAAAACTTACAAAAGAAGAAGCATATTTCTTCAACATGAAAAAATATACTGATAGGCTTTTAAAATATTATGAAGAAAATCCAGATTTTATAAAACCAGAATACAGAAAAAATGA
>JAAWEC010000113.1 GCA_022794095.1 Clostridia bacterium | reverse complement strand
GTAGAAACCAAATTTGAATGGGAATTTGCAGACGGAACAACAGTTAGTTTCGATTGCATTATTTCTGTATCAAACGCTGGTACTGGCGATAGTACAAATGTCGCACCTTTAGAATTTGAGGTTATGTCAGATGGAAAACCAACTGTAACACCAGCAGCATAAAACAAGCCTCGGTAGTTATCTACTGGGGCTTTATTTTTTTATTTATAAAAAGAAAAGAGGTAATTTAAAATGGCAAGTATTGATATTAGTTCAAAATTAGGAAAAGAAAAGGCCACTATAAAGCTGGCAGAAGATAAAATTTACGAAGTTGATACTAGTGCAGACAACTATTTATTAGTACAAGAAAAAATTAAAGATCAAGATTTTTCTATTGAAGTTATGTATCAAATGATTGAAATGCTAATTGGAGAAAAAGCATTAAAAGAAATAAAAGAAATGAAGCTTACTATACCTGGATTAAAAGCAGTAATAATTGCTTTATCAGCAGTTGTAAACGAAGTAGAATACGAGGAAATGGAGAAACGATTTCAATAATACTTCGACATACGATCCAGGATATGACTTATTTGAAGATTGGGATTTAGTGGCCTCAAGCTTGAAAACACAATATGGTTATAGTGTTAGAAAAGAAATCGATAATTTAGACTGGGGAGAATTAATAAGTGATATTTCAGGGCTAAAAGGAGATACACCACTTGGAAACATTATAAGAATTAGAAAAGAAAAAGATCCTGAAGTATTAAAAAAGTTTACTCCTGAAGAAATTAAAATACGAAATGAATGGCTAAATAAATCAGCATCTCAAATAAGTGAAGAAAATTATAAACAAGCTATGGAAAGCATAAAAAATATGTTTAAAACTATGGCACAAAGTGAGGTGAGATAATGAGTACAAATGTAGGAGAAATTGATCTTAGTTTAATATTAAATAGTGGTAAATTTAGTTCACAATTGAAAAATATTGATGCACAAGCAAATACTGCTTCTTCTAAAATCTCATCATCATTGTCTAAAATTGGTAAGGCTGCACTCGCAGCTTTTTCTGTTGCTGCAGTAGTTAAATGGGGAAAAGAATGCTTAAATGTGGCAACTGAAACTTCTAATGCTTGGATAGGGTTAAATTCAATATTAACTGGCCAAGGAAAAAGTTTTGATAAGGCAAAGCAATTTATTAATGATTATATATCAGATGGTTTAGTTCCTTTGAACAATGCTGTAACAGCATATAAAAATTTGGCAGCAAGAGGGTATAACGAAGATCAAATCAAAAAAACAATGATAGCATTAAAAAATAGTGCAACATTTGGTAGACAGAGCACATACACACTTGGCGAAGCAGTACAAACTGCATCCGAAGGTTTAAAAAATGAGAATAGTATATTAGTTGATAATGCAGGTGTTACAAAGAATGTAGCAAAAATGTGGGAAGATTACGCAAAATCAATAGGAAAAACAACAAACAATCTTACACAGCAAGAAAAGATACAAGCAGAAGTAAATGGAATTTTACAAGAAACAAAATTTCAAAGTAATGATGCTGCAGTTTATGCAAATACTTATTCAGGAAAAATAGCACAATTATCACAAGCATTTACAACTATGAAAACAGCAATAGGAAATGTAATACAGCCAATTGCAAAACTATTTATACCAATTGTTACAAGTGCAATAAATGTAGTTACAAAATTATTTACAGCAATTTCAGGACTACTTGCATTATTTGGATTAAAAGCTGATAGTGTTGAAACAGTATCAAGTGGGATGGGAGATTTAGCAGCTTCGGCCAACAATGCTTCTGATGCAGTATCAGGAGTAGGAGATAGTGCAAAAAAAGCAGGAAAAGATGCAAAAAAAGCTTCAAATAATTTGGCAGCATTTGATAATTTAAATGTACTTCCAAAAGATACATCTTCTTCAGGAAGTGGAGGTGCTGGAAGCAGTAATGTAGGTGCAGGATTAAAAGATTCGCTAGATGTATCAAGTAAAATTACTGAAGATACATCTGCATTTGATGGTTTAATTGGTAGAGTAAAAGAATTAGCAAGCATATTCAAAGAAGGATTTGATATTAGTTTTGGAAATACAAACTTTGATGGCATAATAAGTCATTTAAATGGAATAAAAAACACACTTATTGATATTTGGACAGATCCTGATGTGTTAGATTCAGCAAAACAATGGGCTGATACTATGTTATATTCATTAGGACAAACAGTTGGTGCTATTGCAAGAATTGGTACAAATATCATTGAAGGTTTTGTTGGAAGTATAGATAAATATTTATCACAAAATGTAGACAGAATTAAAGGGTTTATTTGTAAAATGTTTGATATTTCAAGTGCTGATATGGCTTTGACAGGTAACCTTTGGCAAGCACTAGGAGAAATTTCTGATGTATTTAAAAGTGATGTGGCAAAACAAATAGGTGCTGATATTATTGCAATGTTTGCAAATCCCTTAATGAGTGCATTAGAATTATGTAGCAAATTTGCACTTGATGTAAAAAGTGTATTGTTTCAGCCAATTATAGATAATGCAGAAAAAATAAAAACTACTATTGAAAATGTAATGAAACCAATACAAACATTTACAGGAACTTTAGCAGAAGCAATGACTTATGTAGGTGATAAATGGAACGAAGTTTATGATCAACATATACATCCTTTTATGGAAAGCCTTAAAACAGGATTAAGCGATACTTTTGGAAAGTTTTTAGATGTATATAACACTTATGTTGTTCCTTTTCTACAAAATATGGCAAATAAGTTTAACGAATTATGGAATACACATTTAAAACCATTTGTAGATAAAGTTGGAGAACTTATTGGAAGTATAGCAGATGCATTGACAGCTTTATGGGAGAATATTTTAAAACCAGTTGTAGATTGGATTATTCAAAATATTATACCAGTTTTAGTTCCAATATTTGAAGGTTTATGGAATACAATATGTAATGTTTTTGGAGCAATAGCAGACACAATAGGAGGAATAATTGATACTTTTAGAGGCTTGATAGATTTTATAGTTGGTATTTTTACAGGAGACTGGAATAAAGCCTGGGAAGGAATAAAAACTTTCTTCGGTGGAATTTGGGATGCAATAAAAGGTATTGTATCAGCTGTATGGAATGCAATTAAAGGAATAATTGAAACTGTTATAAACATCATAAAAGGAATTATAACAACAGTATTTAATGCAATAAAAACTGTTATAACTAATATATGGAATGGAATTAAGACATTTATCACAAATATATGGAATGGAATCAAAACAACAATTTCTAATGTGATAAATGCAATTAAGAACACAATAACAAATATATTTAATGCAATAAAGCAGTTTTTTACAGATGTATGGAATAGTATTTCAAATACTATTAAAAATTTAATAAATGGTATTAAAAATACAATTTCAAGTGTGCTAAATACTATAAAATCAATATGGTCAAATATATGGAATGGCATTAAATCAACAGTAACAAATATATGGAACAATATTTCAAGTACAATTTCAAATGTTATAAACAATATAAAGAATACAATTTCAAATGTTATAAATAGCATAAAATCCGTATGGGATAATGTTTGGAATGGAATGAAAAATACAATTACAAATGTCTTTAATGGAATATGGAATACTATAAAAGGAGTCATTAATTCGATTTTAGGTGGCGTTGAAAAAATGGCAAATGGAGTTATAAATGGAATTAATGGAATGATTAGAGCATTGAACAATTTAAGCTTTGATGTACCAGACTGGGTTCCTGGATTAGGTGGCAAAAAATTTGGATTTAACATAGGAACAATAGGCAATGTCTCATTACCAAGACTTGCTGAAGGTGGATATGTAAAAGCCAATACACCACAATTAGCAATGATAGGAGATAACAAAAATCAAGGAGAAATTGTTGCTCCTGAAGATAAGATAATCGAAAATGTAATAGAGGCATTAAAACTATTCTTTAAGGAACAAGCTAATAGTAATAGGACTAATAATGACAAGGAAAATACTATTGTTATAAACTTTGAAGGAAGTTTAGCACAACTTGTTAGAATATTAAAACCAGAACTTGACAATGAGAGTTTAAGAAGAGGAACAAAATTAGTTATAGGAGGTACTTCATAATGGCAGAAAGATATGATTTTATAACGATTGATGGTCAGCAATATAATATTAGTGTCTTTATTGGAATCAAAGAAACTGCTGATTTTTTAGATAAATATGCAAATAGAACAGACGATGGAGATCTTCAAAGAGAATTAATAGGAGTTTACTTTAATTATTCTGACATTAAGTTTGAGCCACAAACGGACAACAATTATGATGAATTTGAAAGGCTATGGAATAAGCTAACAGAAGCAGAGGAATTTCATACAGTTAAGATTGCTAATCTTGAATTTAGAGCATACTTTAATAATGTTTCAAGAGTAATTTACGATTTTAGAAATAATAAAGCATATAGAAAAGATATGACTGTAAACTTCACAGCTAAAAAGCCAGCAAGGAGTTGATAGAATATGAAAACAAAAGCAAGTATAACATTTGGATTAGTTGATGTTACAGCAAAAGAAGATAGTACCATAACAGTTAATGATAAGCAAAATTTTGTAGATATTATGGATTTAAAAAAGGATAATATTGAAGAAATCAAATATGGTACTTGTGAGAAAAATCAATTTGCATTAAATGGAACATTTCAGCTAATGCCAGATTATGAACAATTAGAAAATATGTGCTGGTGGTCAAATAAAATGAGTAATGAAAAAGGCGAATTTGATACGCCTCTAGTTATGGAAATAAATTTTACAGAAGCACACAGTAGTTTAGGTATTACTTTAATATTTAGTTCTGCGAATGATTATTGTAGCAAGCTAAATTTAAAATATTATGATATAAATGATAATTTGTTAAGTGATTCTGATTATTATCCTACAAATTACTATACCATATGCAATAATATTTGTGAGAACTACCATAAAATTGTTATCACATTTTATAGTACCAATAATCCATATAGATATTTAAAATTATATAAAATTTTATATGGTGCTGAAAAGGTCTTTGAGGGCGATAGTTTAATGAGTGCAAAACTATTAGAGGAAACAAGTCTAATTAGTGATGAGCTTACTATAAATACTTTAGACTTTACTTTATTTTCTGAAAATGATGAGTTTAATATTGTAAATCCACAAGGATTTTATAGGTTGCTTCAGCAAAGGCAAAGATTAAATGTAAAGGAAACATTATTAAAAGAAAATAAAGAAAAAGATATGGGAGTATATTATTTGAACTCTTGGAAAAATAAAGAAGATAAAATAATGGAAATGAGTGCAACTGATATTATTGGGGTATTAGACAAAACAAGCTTCAATGGAGGTATGTATAAAAAAATCAAGTTCAAAGATCTAATCAAAGAAATCTTGGAATCAGCTAGATTATATAATGATGAATATAGTATAGAAGATAGTTTAAAAAATATTGAACTTACAGGATACATTCCTATTTGCAGTCATAGAGAAGCATTACAACAAGCTGTATTTGCTGTTGGTGCGATTGTTAATTCTACACGAGGATCAGTCATAAAAATGTATCCACTTAATACAGAAGCAGAAATTGTAAATACAATGGATAAAACTAATGTATGGCAAAATACAAAAAAATTCACACAAATGGATATAGTAACTGGAGTAGAAGTAACAGCACATGAATATGTTGCTGATACAGAAGAAACTAAATTATATGAAGCAAATTTAAAAGCAGGAAATTCAAAAGTTGTATTTAATGAACCAGTAGCAAGTATGACTTGCGAAGGTGGAACAGTTATTGAAAGTAATTGTAATTATGCTATTATTTATTGCTCTAAAGATAGCAATGTTGTTATTAGTGGATATAAATATAAAGATAATATGCAGACTTATTTAGTGGAAATTAAAAATTTAGATCCAACATTAAAACAAAACACTTTAAAGGTAGAATCAGGCTATTTAATAGATAGAAATAATGCTGAAGAAGTAGGGGCAAGAATATTAGCATATTATGAAAAAACTTATAAAACAGAATATACTAATGTATTGAAAAATGAGGAACTTTCTAACTGTGTGGATGTTGAAGGATATGCTGGACAAAAACTAAAAGGAGTTATAACAAAACAAGATATTGATTTGACTGGTGGATTTATATCAGATACAGAAATAATTGCTAAAATAAAGGAGGGCGAAGATGGATAATTTAATATTTGATAGATTATCAAGTGATGTTGATAATGCACTAAATAATCCAAATAGCACTCAAGATCTAAAAGGTGCTTATAATTATTCTGACCTAAATAGGGTTGAATCTTGGTGTGAATATTTGCAACATTTTTTAGAAATATGGGGATTTAAAAAAGAATTAATCGTAAAAAAAGACTGGAATATTAGAGATTATCCAACAAGAACAGAAGTAGACAGAATAAGAAATAACATTAACACACTAAAAAGTTTTTGCCAAGCAATTCAAACAGAAAATATATTATATAACAACACATTAAATTATGAACAAGCAAATGCATTAGAAAAAATAATGTATGATATAGTTCAGCATATTGAAACCAATAGTAGAACTGATGATTTTGACTATTATGTGGCCATATTTTCAATGTGTGAAAAATTTTACGATATGAATATAAACGAGGATGTATTATATAAATACAGAGAAACCAAACAAAATAATGAAATAGGAATCACAGTAACAAAAAATAGTTTCTGTGATTTTAATTTAGATGTACATAAGTGGGAAAAAGACTCAAAGACATCTATGTTTTTAGCTGCAGCATTAAGAGCAATTGTAAAGGTAGAAACTACTTTAAATCAAGAGTCTTATGATGTAAATAGAAATATAGAAAATAGTTATAATTATGGATTATATATAACTATAAATAAATTTATAGATATGGAGGTAATTTAATATGAGTACAGGTGTATGTTACATAACAACACAGGGAGCAATTTTATCAGCAAAAACCTTGCAAGGCAAAAAATTAGAAATAACAAAATTTACTGCAGGAGATGGATATTTAACAGATGATAGCGTTGATGCAATAAAAGCTCTAACAAATTTAGTTAGTTCAAAAATATCATTTCCTGTAACAAATATTGTTAGAGATACAAATACAAGAGTAAAAGTGCAAGGTACTTTTAGAAATATTGATATTGCAGAAGCATTTTATTTTAGAGAATTAGGGTTATGGGCAATAGATCCTGATACAGTTTCTTTTGCATTAACTACAGATACAGAAATAAACAGTACAAAAACATATTATACTTATAATTCTTCTACAGGAGAATATACAGTAGTTTCAAGTCCAGCTTTAGCAGATATTGGAACATATTATGAAAGATCATATACAGAAGTGCTATTTTCATATATTAACTATGGAGATGTAGCAGAGTATATAAATAATTCAATTTCAGAGGTTCAGGAAAGGTTTTATACACAAAACATTGTTGTTGATAATGCAAGCAATGTTACAATTACAATAGATCCTTATGCTTCTTATGCTACAATAAGAGATTTACAACAAGCAGTTGATGATTTAGAAGAAGAAATAGACACTAAAATATCATCAGTTTATAAATATAAAGGTAGTGTAAATGCTTATAGTAATCTACCTACAACAGGACAAAAAGTAGGAGATGTATATAATATTGAAACAGCAGACTCAACACACGGAATTAAAGCTGGAGATAATGTTGCTTGGAATGGTACAAGCTGGGATTCGCTTGCAGGAACAATTGATCTATCTGCATACATTACATCAGAAACTGCAGCAAATACTTATGTTTCAAAATCAAGTTTAGCACCAAACGCAATGAATCTAACGCCTAATATGTTTATCCAAGATGGTGATTTATATAAATGCACTGTTACAAATACACAAGTAACAGCTTCAAGTTCCGTTTGGGTAGATATTTCAAAAGATACAATGTCTATTGCAGAAGAGGCAGGTGTAAAAAGTTATGTTACAACAAATGCAGGAAGTTTTGAAATTTATGCCGATGCAGTTCCAAGTGCTAATATTACAGGAAGCTATATCATATTAGGAGGTGCATAATATGGGCTATGGGAGAACAAATTTAGCATTAGGGCCAATAAATGTACTAGCAAATAGAGTTAGACCTATTATAATGGGTGTAAAAAGACAAATTTCATCTTCAGCTACAGCTTGGGAAAGAACAGATGGATCTATTGGAATGGTGGCCAATGCTACTAAAAATGGTGGAGTAGTACAAAATGACTTTGATACAGCACCTATTTATGCAGATATTTTAACAATGGATATTTCTGCAAATGGAACTATAAATAGGAAATATGGAGATGCAGATTTTTCTTTTACAAATCCAGTAGGTTACATAGTGACATACTTTCCTGAATTTTGGTACAAAAGGTGGCAAGAAGGTGGATATGAGTACATACAAATTAGCAATGTGGAGCAATCAGGATTTAATCATTCAGAGGCATTTTATATTGGTCGTTATACTGCAACAGGCTCAAGTTCAGCAGTTACTTGTAAAAGTGGACTAGCTAACTTTGTAAATGTTTCTATTACTGATTTAAGGACATATGCTAAAAAAATCGGATCAGGTTGGGGATTATATGATGTGTCAAGATTTTCATTATTACAAATTTTATATTTAGTAGAATATGCTGATTATAATTCACAAGATAAACTTGGATATGGAAATTGTAATTCATCTGCAGCTATAAATACAGGAAGCTGTGATTCACTAGGAATGAAATCAGGCTGTCTAAATAATAATAAACAATCAGGAGTTATTTATAGAGGAGTTGAAAATCCATTTGCTAATATATATCAATGGCTTGATGGAATTAACATCTCAAGTAAAAGGGCTTATATATGCTATGATAGAAATCAATATACTTCTGATAAAACTTCAAGTCCATATGTACAGTTAGGATATGCAGATGCAAGCAGTAATGGTTATGCAAAAAAAGTCGGTTATGATCCAAATAATCCTTTAATACAAAGAGCAACAGAAACAGGAGGCAGTGATAGCACATACATACCAGACCGTTTCGGTTCGAGCTCTGGTCTTACTGCCGTGTATGTCGGTGGTGATTGGGGCAGTGGCTTGAATTGTGGCTTGTGGTCCTGGTATTACAACAATTCTTCGAACTCTAACACGTACTTCGGTGGTCGCCTTCTTTTCATACCAGTATAGTGGGGGTGTGGGGGCGACCAGCCTCCACAAAAGAATAACTGAAATGCAATAGAGTTATATTTTTTAAAAATTTCTTTTATAATTCTTCATAAGGGATTTGATGTGCGACAGCTCAATTGTTTTGTGTACCGTTTCAATTCGAACTCTAGTCTTAATGCCGTGTATGTCGGTGGTGATTGGAGCAATGACTTGAATTGTGGCTTGTGGTACTGGAATTACAACAATTCTTCGAACACTAACACGAACATCGGTGGTCGCCTTATTTTATATCAAAATAAAATATACTTGCACATCATATTCCACAGCCCTTGCTGAAAATTAATCGCTCTGGATTAGCTTAGTAGTCCCATTATGGATCGAAAAGTTGGTAGATGATATAAAAGAAAAGAGAACCAGGTATGAAAAGAAAAGGAAACATATATCAAAAAATATGTACTCTTGAAAATTGCAAAGAAGCAATAATAAAGGCATCAAAGAATAAAAAATATAGAAAAGATGTAAGTCATATTTTAAATAATACTGATAAGTATGCTCTACAATTAAGCACAATACTTAAAAATAAGGAATATAAGCCAAGTCTATACATTGAAAAGAAAATTTATGATGGAGCAAATAAAAAAGAAAGAATAATTTATAAACCTAAATTTTATCCTGATCAATGTGTACATTGGGCTTTAATGTTACAAATAAAACCAATACTTAAAAAAGGAATGTATGATTGGAGTTGTGCAGCAATAGAAGGCAGAGGAGTTCATTATGGAGCAAGGCATATAAGAAAAATATTAGTTAGAGATAGAAAAAACACAAAGTATTGCTTAAAATTAGATATAAAGAAATATTATCCATCTATAAATAAAGAACTTCTAAAGAAAAAGTTTAGAAGATTGATAAAAGACTATGATGTTTTAAATTTAATAGATTCAATTATAGATAGTTCTGCAGATGGACTACCAATAGGAAATTTTACTTCACAATGGTTTGCAAATTTTAATCTTCAAGATTTGGATCACTATATAAAAGAACAATTAAAAGTAAAATATTATATTCGCTATATGGATGATATGGTTTTATTCCATAGGAACAAAAAAGAACTTCACAAGATAAGAATAGCTGTAGATGAATTTTTACACAAAGAAGGTTTAAGAATAAAAGAAAATTGGACATTATTCAAAGTAGATAGTAGGCCAATAGATTTTATGGGCTTTCGTTTTTACAGAGGATATACAACTTTAAGGCGAGGCATATTCCTACGAATGAAACGCAGAATCAAAAGAATATATAAAAAAGGGAAAATAACACAAAATGATGCAGGTGCAGTAATGAGCTATCATGGATGGATAACTAACTCTAATTCATATAAAATACATCAAAAATATGTAAGACCATACATAAATATGAAAGAATGTAAGCAAGTATTGAAAAATCAAAAGAAGATTCTAAAAAAAGACTCTTAATAGTCTTTTTTTTATTGAATCAGAAAGGATGGGTACAATGGAACAAAATTTTGAAACAGAAGTATTAACAAGATTGACTAAAATTGAAACAAAACTTGATGATTATAAATCAGTAAAAGATAAATCTGATACAGCTTATACAATAGCAATCGAAAATCAAAAAGAAATAGAAGAAATTAATGAAAGAATAAAATGGATCACAAGAACTGTAGTAGCTGCAGTTATAACTGGGGTAATTGGAATAGGAATTGCACTACTAAAAAGTGGAATTGGAATCCATTAGAAAGGAGAATTTGTTATGAGAAAAGCTTGGGATGATGTAAAATCGTTTGTAACAGTAGTAATGACAATAGGATTAGTGTTGTTGTTATTTATACCAAACTTAAATCCACCTACAGAAATAATTGCATTATACTGTACAAGTTATGGATCGATAATGACATATTTCTTTACAAGAAAAAATGATGAAAAAACTACGGAAAATGAGACAACAAATGATACTAACCAGGAATAAAAAACGGCTTAAAACGCAACCTCGCAAGCCGTTTTTTTTAATGCCAGGATAAATTTCTGGTATTTATATAAAACAGGAAGAAAATTTAAAAATCTTCCTGTTTTTCATTTTATAAAAGAAAGGAGCGATTTTTTTATGGAAGAAGAAATCGAATTGACTGAAGAAATGAAACAAGAATTAACAAACGGAAAGGAAGAAGGTGAAGAATAATGGGAACAATGTCAAGTTTAGCACAAGGTGCTTATATTGCTCATTCTAATAATTATCAAAAAGGAAGAAATGGGCATAAAATTTGTAAATTTACTCCTCATATTATGGCAGGAATTTTGACAGGAAAACAATGTGCAGTTAATATTTTTCAAAAACCTAATAGGATTGCATCAGCAAACTATTGTATAGGAAATGATGGAGATTTAGTATGTAATGTTTATGAAGAAGATAGAGCATACACATCAAGTTCAAGATCAAATGATAATCAAGCAATTACAGTTGAAGTTTCTAATTGTGAAATTGGTGGAGAATGGAAAATTTCTGATGCTGCGTGGAATACTTTAGTTAAATTAGCAGTTGATGTATGTAGAAGATATAATTTTAGGTTAGTTTATGATGGAACTCCTAATGGAAGTCTAACAAGACATAATATGTTCGCCAATACATCTTGCCCTGGTAAATATCTACAAAGTAGATTTCAAGAACTAGCAGATACAGTAAATGCTCAATTAGATGGTGGAAATATACCAGTTTCAAATTCAAATACAAGCCAAAAATCAAATGAAGAAATTGCAAATGAAGTTATTGCTGGTAAATGGGGAAATGGATCTGATAGATTTAATAGATTAGCACAAGCAGGTTATGATGGAAATACTATTCAAAACATTGTAAATCAAAAATTAAGTGGATCAGTTTCAACACCAAAACCAAGTAAAAAATCTAATGAAACTATTGCACAAGAAGTAATAAATGGTGCTTGGGGTAATGGAGAAGATCGTAAAAATAAATTAATTGCTGCAGGATATGATTACAACACAATTCAATCAATTGTTAATCAAAAACTTGGATCAAAACCTGTTTCAAATAAAAAATCAAACGAGACAATAGCAGATGAAGTAATACAAGGAAAATGGGGAAATGGCCAGGATAGAAAAAATAAACTTCAAGCTGCAGGTTATGATTATAATACTATACAAGCAATTGTTAATAGAAAATTAAAATAAATATATAAGGGAGATTTACTCTCCCTTATTGTATATTTTTCAAATTTTGTTGTATATTATATAATATATCAAATGCTTCTTTGCAAGTTGTATTTTCTAAATCAATGTTTTGTATTTTTTTTATAATTTGCTCATAAGAAGCATTTTGATTAGAAGATGTTTGATTAGATACAACTTCAAATTTTATATTATGTTCTGATAATAAATTTGTGTATTTTTCAAGTGTAGCGACAGGAAAACCACATTTAACTATTTCAGGACTTAAGTCGGTTAGTTTTAGGCCAATTTCTTTTGAAACTAATCTTGCATCTTCGTTTAATATATTATAAAAAATCCCTACTTT
>JAAWEC010000112.1 GCA_022794095.1 Clostridia bacterium | reverse complement strand
GTTTGTCTCAATTTAGAATTATGTATGAAGGCAGAATCTAATTTTAAGCCTAAAAATAATAGGCTTAAGAAAATAAAATTCTTAAGCTCTATTAAATTTACACAACTTTTTCTAAAAGATTGATTTTTTAGAAAAATATAGGCCTTTTAGATTTCTTTACATGCTCTGTTTTTGCTTGCCTGCCAAATTTGCTCTAGCAAATTTGTGTAGAATATTTGATGTCATTGTAGTTAGAAATCCATGTAATGTTATAAAAATAGCGAGTATACCATAATAATATACTCGTTATTTTACTTTGTGTGTAATCTTTTATCTAATTATTAACCACAAGATACTCAAATTAACAAACTAGAATATCCTTAAAACATCATTATATGTTACATACAAAGCTAAAGCAATTAAAATAGAAAATCCCATTAGCTGTATATTTACCTCTGTTTGCTGTTTCATAGGCTTTCTTCTTATAGCTTCTATCAGCAAAATTAAAATCTTTCCACCATCAAGTGCTGGTATTGGCAATAAATTTGTTACTCCCAAAGATAATGAAATTAATGCCATCATTTCAAAAAATTCTCTTAGACCATCTGTCTTTGCTACAACTTCTGAAATTCCAACAGGTCCCATCATTTGGTCTACACCAACATTTCCAGTAAATAATTGCTTAATATTATCTACAATAGATATTAAAAAGTTTTGTGTTTCCATTCCTCCGTTAATAACTCGATTTATAAAATTGTCTTCTGCTTGTTTTAAATTTACACCTAAATAATAACTTGTTACATAATCTGGGGTTAGCTCTATTGCTATTTCATCATTACCTCTTTTAACTGTAAGTGTCATTGTATTAATGCCATCTTTATTTATTTCTTGTAATGCATTATTTCTATTGCCATTTATTTCTATACCATTTACTTTTACTAATATATCATTTGCTTGTATTCCATGATTTTCCGAACTACTTCCCTTTTCTACTGCTATTATTTTACATTTTTCATCTAAATAAATTCCTGTTACTTTAGATTGCACTTCACTTGGCTTAATATCATATTCTAAAATTTCTCCATTTCTTTCTATTTTCATTTTTATAATATTACCTTCTGATTTTGAAACTACTTCATTTAAATCCTTTTTACTTTTTATAGTTTTTCCATTTCCCTCTATCAATTTGTCTCCTGCCTGTAACCCAATATTTTGTGCAGCATACCCATCCAAAGTTCCCTCTATCTCATTAGAAATATATGTTCCACTAGATGCTACTAAAATAAAATATACAACAATTGCAAAAATGATATTTACTGTTGCTCCTGCTAGTACAATAGCCATTCTTCTTGGAATACTCGCTTTAGCAAAAGACCTTTCATCATCTGATTCTTCGTCCTCTCCTTCCATGCTATTATAGCCTCCTAAAGGAATTAATCTTAGTGTATATTTTGTTTCTTTGCCTTGCCTATGCCATATTGCAGGTCCAAAACCAATAGCAAATTCATTGACCTTTACTTTGCAAAGTTTGGCAACTATAAAATGTCCTAATTCATGAATTGTAATTAGAACACCTAATAAAACAATTATTTTAATTGCTGAAATTAAAAGTGTAATCAATTTTTCCTCCTTTTGTCGTATTGGGGACGTTTCCCTTGCGACATTTCTGTTCGATTTACATAAAAATGTCGCAAGGGAAACGTCCCCAATACGACATCATAATAATGTGAATAAAGCATATGCAAATGGTGCTAAGAATATTAGGCTGTCTATTCTGTCTAACATTCCTCCATGTCCTGGTATTAAATTGCTATAATCTTTGATGTCTACAAATCGTTTTATGCTAGATGCTGAAAAGTCTCCTATTTGACCTACTAAGCTTAGTATTAATCCTGTTCCTGCTATAAATAGGTATGAATAATTCATTCCTAAATATTTGTTTACTACATATGTATAAACTATCATCATTAGTATGGCTCCTATTGTGCCTGCTATACAACCTTCTATTGATTTTTTGGGACTTACTTTGCTAAATTTGTGCTTTCCTATATATTTTCCAATAAAGTAAGCAAATATGTCTGTTCCCCAAGCTGCAAATAGTGCATACCATATTAGTATGTTTCCATTTGGCATTCCATTTATAAATGCTACAAACATAATGAAAAATACAACATAAAATATTCCTAGGAATGTGTATGCAATGTCTTTGAAACTTGTTCTCATTTCTGTTGCTATTACTTGTGCAAATAAAATTATTAGAATTGTTGGTACACTAAGGGTTACTACCATATTTAGATATTCTTGTGGCACAATGTGAATAAATGCTATACTAAAACAACTAACATATCCTAACCATTCTACTGGTTTTGCAACTTTTTTTATGGCATTGAAATATTCACTCATAGCAAGTAGCGCAATTATTGCTAATGCAATGTCTACTATTATTTTATTCCCTAATAAGAGAATTATTAATACAAGTGGAAATCCTAATAATCCTGATGTGATTCTTTTTATATCCATCTATTACTTCCTCCTTTGCCTAGTATTTATGAGCAAAAGGAAACTTTCTCCAATTTCTCCTTTAGTTTGCTCCAAACTTTCTAGTCCTTTTTTGATATTCTATTATGCTTTTATCTAAGTCTTCTTCGCTAAAGTCTGGCCATTTTTTTTCAATAACTAAAATTTCTGAATACACAGACTGCCATGTTAAAAATCCACTTAATCTTTTTTCTCCACTTGTTCTGATTATTAAGTCTGGGTCTGGATTTCCTTTTGTATATAAATTGTTTTCAATTGTTTCTTCTTTTATATCTTCAATTTGTATTTCACCTTTTTTTACTTGTTCAGCTATTTTTTTTGTTGCTTTTATTATTTCGTCTCTACCCCCATAATTTAAGGCAATATTAAAAGTTATTCCTGTATTATTTTTTGTTCTCTCCATGCAATTTTGTATGCTTTTTTGCATTCCTACAGATAATGCACTAATATCTCCTAATATTTTAACTTTAATATTTTCTGTGTCAGCTCTTTTAGAATAGTCTTCTAAATAGTTTTGCAATAACATCATTAGTGTTTTTACTTCTTCTTCTGCTCTTTTCCAATTTTCTGTTGAAAATGCATAAACTGTTATGTATTCTAAACCTATTTTATTAGCATATCTAACTATTTTTTCTAGTGTCTTTGCTCCTTCTTTGTGTCCAAAGCTGACTGGCTTATTTTGTTCTTTTGCCCATCTTCTGTTTCCGTCCATTATGATACCAATATGTCTTGGCATATTTTCTTTATTAAATTCCATTTTTCCTTGTATGATGTATTTAATAACTTAAATAATCATACACTCCTTTCTTTATTACCTCATTTTAAAAATTATTTATTTCGGTTTTGGATATATAATGCCAATTCTTTTAGAAATTGTGATTTTTCTCCAAATTCTTGTAATTCATATATTGCTTCTTTTGTTATTTTATCTAATATCTCTTTTGCTTTTTTTATACCATATTGTGAAACAAAAGTACATTTTCCTAATTCTCTATCATTTCCTACTGGTTTTCCTAATATTGTTTCGTCTCCTTCTTCAGCTAAAATGTCATCTTTTATTTGAAATGCTAATCCTATTTTTTCTGCATAGTTAGTTAATTTTCTTAATTGCTCTTCTGAACAGTCTGCAAGGATTGCTCCCATTCTTACACTAATTTTTAGTAGTGCTCCTGTTTTATTTTCATGGATATAATTTAGGTCTTCTTGTGTTATTTGTTTTCCCTCTAATTCTGTGTCCAGATATTCTCCTGTTATCATTTTGTCTATTGCTTTTGAAAATTCTTTTAAGATTTTTATTTTTTGTGATATGTCATTTGTATTACTGTTTTCTAAGTCTTGACTAATTACCATATATGCTTGATTTAATAGTCCATCTCCTGCTAAAATTGCTGTTGCTTCATTAAATTGCTTATGATTAGTAGGTTTTCCATGCCTGAAATCGTCATTATCAATTCCTGGTAGGTCATCATGGATTAAAGAAAAATTGTGTACCATTTCAATTGCTACTGCATAAGGCATTGCTACTTCTATGTCTGATTTAAATAGTTTATATGTGGCTAATGTCAAAATTGGTCTTAGGCGTTTTCCTCCACCCATTAAAGTATATTCCATTGATTGGTTTAATACTTCTTCTTTACATTTTTGCTTTCTTAAATATTTTTCTATTCCTTGATTTATTGTTTGTTGATAATTTGCTAATTCTTCTTTAAAATCCATATTTAATCACATTCCTCACTTTGAAAAAAAGAGCATGATTTAAATTTATAACATTTTAAATTACCTACATGCTCTATCTTTGTTCGCCTACTAAATTTATATAATAAGTTTATATATAATTAAACTGACATAACTTCTTTTTCTTTTGCTTCTAATATTTTATCAATTTCTTCAATATTTTTATCTGTAATTTTTTGAATTTCATTTTCTGCTTGTTTTAATTCATCTTCTGTCATTTCTCCGTCTTTTTGAGAAGATTTTGCTGTATCAATTCCTTCTCTTCTAATAGAACGAATTGCTACTTTTGCTTCTTCTGCCATTTTGCGAACATCTTTTACAATTTCTTTTCTTCTTTCTTCATTTAATTCAGGAAAAGCTAGTCTTATTACTTTTCCATCATTATT
>JAAWEC010000111.1 GCA_022794095.1 Clostridia bacterium | reverse complement strand
TTTGAAGAAAAAGTAATTGGAAATGTAGAAGTAAGACAAACATTTAGAATATCTAACGTAGGAACAATTGCTGGAAGTTATGTATTAAATGGAAAAGTAGAAAGAAATGCAGGAGTAAGAGTTATTCGTGAAAATGTAGTTATACATGATGGACATTTATCTACTTTAAAGAGATTTAAAGATGAAGTAAAAGAAGTTGGAAAAGGATTTGAATGTGGAATTCAAATTGAAAATTACAATGACATAAAAGAAGGAGACATTATTGAAGTTTACATTATGGAAGAAATAAAAAGATAGTAAAACGTATGCAATATACTACTTTTGCTTCGTTTTAAAAATAGGAGGAAAAACAATGCCAGAAAATCAAGCAAGATTAGGTCGAATTGAGGAAGAATACAGAAAAGAACTTAGCCAAATTATTGGTTATGAACTAAAAAATCCCAATGTTACTGGCTTAATTAGTGTAACTAAAGTAAAAGTTACAAATGATTTAAAATATGCTAAAATATTTGTAAGTATTTTGAATTCAAAAAATATAAAAGAAACTTTGGCAGGATTAAAAAAATCTTCAGGGTTTATTAGAAGTGAATTAGCGAGAAAAGTAAATTTGAGAAACACACCAGAATTGATTTTTGAACTAGATGATTCACTAGAATATGGCGCAAGAATTGATAGTATTTTAAGAGATATAATGCCAAAATCTGAAAAATAATTACCATTTGGCATTGTTAAAAGTTCATTATTAAAATTATAGTGAAAATGAGAGGGGTACTTATGACATTAGATGAAATTTTAAAAGAAATAAAAGAAGCACAAAGCATAGTAATATTAACACATGAATCACCAGATGGAGATGCTATTGGAAGCAGTTTAGCTATGAAATTAATGTTAAAAGAATTAGGAAAAAAAGCAGATGTGGTAATACCAGAATATCCAAGATGTTTTAACTTTTTACCAACAGCAGAAGAAATAAAAAACGACTCTGAAGTAGAAAAATATGATTTAGCAATTTCAGTAGATTGTGGTAGCTTTAAGAGAGTAGCACAAAGTAAACATTTTGAAAATGCTAAAAAAACAGTAGTAATAGACCATCATGGAAGTAATAATATGTATGGTGACTTAAACTATGTCAATCCAGTATCACCAGCTTGTTGTGAAATTTTAGTTAGTATGTCAGAGTATTTTAACATAAAAATGACAAAAGAAATAGGAACATGCATAATGACAGGAATTATAACAGATACAGGTGGATTTCAATATGCAGGGATTACACCTGAAACTTTTGAATATACAGCAGAATTAATTAGAGTAGGTGTAAATATCCCAGATATTTATAAAAGAACATTAGGAACAAAAACAAAGGCCAATTTTGAATTATCAAAAAGAGTTATAGACAGATTAGAATTATTAGAAAATGGTAAAGTAGCTTTTTCTTATATGACATCACAAGACGAGTTAGAGGTCAATGCAGAACCAGGTGACCATGATGGATTAGTAAATATAGGAAAAGAAATTGAAGGTGTGCAAGTTGCAATATTTATAAGGCAAAAAGACAATGAAAATGTTTACAAAGTATCTTTACGTTCTGAAGAGGAAATAAACGTATCAGACATTTGCTTATTATTTGGTGGTGGAGGTCATAGTAGAGCAGCAGGGGCTTTAATTTCTGGTACAGTAGAAGAAGTAAAAGAAAAATTAATGAAAGAAATAAAAAAATGGATGGAATAATAATTATTAATAAACCAAGAGAAAATACATCACATGATATTGTGCAAAAAGCAAGAAAAATACTAAACGAAAAAGTTGGACATACTCGGAACATTAGACCCAATGGCAACAGGAGTGTTGCCTTTATTAATTGGTAAAGGAACACTATGTTCTAAATATTTAATAAATCATGATAAAATTTATAAAGTTCAATTAACATTAGGAATAAAAACAGATACAGCAGATGGTGAAGGGAAAATATTGGAAAAAAGAGAAATACCAAAAGAGATTTTACAAAAAGAAAAAATAGAAAAAGTTTTAAACTCTTTTTTAGGTAAACAAAAACAAATTCCACCAATATATTCAGCAATAAAAGTGAATGGTAAAAAACTATATGAATATGCAAGAAAAGGCCAAACAATTGAAATTGCTTCAAGAGAAATTGAAATTTATAAAATAGAACTAATAAAAATTATAGAAAATAAAAACAAAATAGAGTTTCAAGTACATTGCTCAAAAGGAACTTATATTAGAAGTTTGTGTGAAGACATAGCAACAAAGCTAAATACAATTGGTTTCATGTCAGAACTAGAAAGAATACAAGTAGGTAATTTTTCAATAAAACAAGCAATACAAATAGAACAATTACAAAAAGATAATATACCATATATTTCAATAGAAGAACTTTTTAAAAACAAGAAACCAATTTCTGTAGAAGAGCAAAGATTGCATCATTTTCTAAATGGTGTAAAATTGACAACAAAAACAAAAGATGGAATATATCGCATTTATTCTAACCAAAAATTTATAGGTATAGGAGTAGTTCAAAATGAACTTTTAAAAAGAGATATAATTTTGTAAAAATTAATACTTGCTAATAGTAATATAAAAAAAATCTCCCTCATACAATTAAAAAGTAAAGGGGTGATTTTTTTTGTATTACATTCAAGAAGATGACAAGCCTAATTTTATTTTCAAATTATTTAATATTGTGCAATTAAGACAAGATAAAATAATCTTACCAATTGACGAAAAAAATATATCCAGTAAAAAGGCACAAAAATTGGCAAAAAAAACAAAAAGAATTTTTAATAAAACAATTAGTAAAAAAGTTGTTATAAGTGAAAAAGTACAAAAACAAGAAGAATATGTAAATTATCTATATAGTTATAATTTAGAAATTATAGATGGAATATGGCTATTTGAAGTATTATCAGGAAAAATATTAGATTGTATTATTCAAAAAAGAAAGATGAAAAAAGAAGAAACATCTATTTCAATTTTAGTAAATGACATAACAGAAAATATGCTAGCAAACTTAAGAAAAATTGCAGGAGAATACAAATTAGTAAATATAGTAACAAACCATATTGAAAAATTCAGAAAAATAGAAAACCAAATACTAGAAAAAGATGGAATTATGATAACAGTTGGTAATAACAAAAAAAGAGGACTCCTTAAATCTGAAATCATAATAAATGTAGATTTTCCACAAGAACTAATAAATCAATATACAATATATGAAAATGCAATTATAGTTAATATTAGGGAAAATATAAAAATTGCCACTAAAAGGTTTAATGGCATTTGTGTTAACAATTATGATATATCATTTCAAAATGAAGAATTTGACTATGACAAAGAAACAAAATTTAAACAAAGTAAAATCTATGAGGCACAAATAAATAAAAGGCAACCTTTTAATGAGATTATTAAACAAATTGAAAAAGATAAAGTAAAAATAACAAAGCTAATGGGAATAAATTCAAGATTAAAATGAAAAATATTACAATTAAAAATGAGAGTATTTTTCTATTTAATAATACTCAAAAAATTGATAGACTTTAATAAAATTCTTAAAAATTAATAAAAAAGCTTTTATTTTTCTCTTAAATATAATATAATAATTTTGTCCAAAATTTTGATATTATAGGAAAGTACTCCAAAATTTCTATAACATCAACACATTGGCAAAGGAGGTATAAAAGATGCCAAGTAATAGGGAAAATAGTAATAAAAATGATAAAGAGAAAGCAAAGCCACGTAAAACACAAAGTAGTAGCAGTAGTAAGAAAAAGGCAACCACACAAGGAAAAAATAAACCTACAGCTACAAAAAAAGTAGGAACTAGTACTACTAGTACAAAAACAAGTAACAAAAATACAAGAAATAGCAACCAAAATCCACAATCAAAAAAAATAAAGAAAAACAAAAAAGAAAGAAAACATCCAAAACTAATGTTAGCTATCAAAATAATAATTGTGTTATTTTTACTTTTATGTGTTGTTGGAGCAGGAATTGTTGCAGGAATATTCTTTGGCTTATTTGGAGACGACTTTGAAATTAGAAAAGAAGAGCTAAAAATAGGTGCAGCAAATTCTGTTATTGTAGATAGCAATGGAGGAATCATTGCAAATTTAAGTGGTGACGAGAAAAGAAAAATTATAACATTAGAAGACATGGCAGATTATTTGCCAAAAGCTTATGTAGCAATAGAAGATGAAAGATTTTATAAACATAGTGGAGTAGATTTTAAAAGAACAGCAGGAGCTATAATACATACAGTATTTGGAAAAAGTTCATATGGTGGAAGTACAATAACACAACAATTGGTTAAAAATATTACCAAAGACAAGGAAGACTCTGGACTAGAAGGTATTTTTAGAAAAATAAAAGAATGGGCAAAAGCTTATCAAGTAGAAAGAATGATTTCAAAAGACCAAATTCTTGAATTATATCTAAATATCTTATTTGTAGGGTCAAGTAACTTACATGGAGTAGAATTAGGAGCACAATATTACTTTAATAAAAGTGCAAAAGATTTAGACTTAGCAGAATGTGCATTTATGGCAGGAATTAACAGTTCACCAAATGCTTATGACCCATTTGACGAAACTAAAGACGTTACAGAAAAAATAAAAAAGAAAACAAAAACAGTTTTAGCCAAAATGAAAGAACTTCGGATACATTGAAAATCAAGAAGACTATGATGCAGCAGTTGCAAAAGTAGATGAAGGATTACCATTCCAAAAGGGAGGAATAGCAGGAACTTCAGGTTATTCTTATCATACAGATGCAGTAATAGAACAAGTAATAGAACAAGTAATGAATGAAAAAGACATTTCAAGAGAATTAGCAAGAAACTATGTATATAGTAGTGGACTTACAATATATTCAACAGTAGATGCCAACATTCAATCCAGAGTTGAAGAAGAAACAAAAAAAGATAAATATGTAAAAGCAGGAAGAGAAAAGAATGCAGATGGTAGTATAAAAAATGACCATACACAAGCAGCAATAGTAATAATAGACCATAAAACAGGAAATGTGCTAGGAGTTTCAGGAGGATTAGGAGAAAAAACAGGAAATAACTTAAATAGGGGAACACAAAGTGTTAGACAACCAGGGTCTTCTATAAAACCACTTGCAGACATAGCACCAGCATTACAAGAAAAAATAATTACAGCAGCAACAGTTTATAATGATGTACCAACAGAATTTGGAAGTTATCCACCTAAAAATGATGGAAAAGTTTATAGAGGACTAATTAATATACGCGATATAATTGCATATTCGCAAAACGTACCAGAAGTAAAAATTATGTGTGAATTAACACCACGGAAAATCTATTGATTATTTAAGACAATTCGGAATAAGTACTTTATACAAAGCAGGAGAAAACGAAGACCCAAATAAAAATGACGAATCATTACCACTAGCAATTGGAGGAGTTTCAGATGGAATTAGTCCATTAGAAATGGCAGCAGGATATGCAGCAATTGCAAACAATGGAGAATATATTGAACCAACATTTTACACAAAAGTTGTAGATTCAGCAGGTAATACTGTATTAGAACCACGACAAGAAAAAAGAAGAGTTATATCAGAGCAAAACGCATATATTGTAAAATCAATTTTACAAGAACCAGTAAAAAAAGGAACAGCAACATATTGTGCTATATCTGGAATAGATGTAGCAGCAAAAACAGGAACAACAGACAAAAGCAAAGATAGATGGTTATGTGGATTTACTCCATATTATGCAGCAGCATGTTGGTTTGGCTATGATAACCCAGAAGAAGTTGTGTGGTCAGGAACAAACCCAGCAGGGCAAATATGGGACGAAGTTATGACAGACATACATAAAGGACTTGAAAAAGCTACATTTATAAGACCAGATGGACTTGTAGAACAAGTTGTTTGTAAAAATACAGGATGTACAGCAACAACTGGTTGTAGCAATTCATATAAAGAAATTTTCACACCAGATAATTTACCAGAAAAATGTCAAGGACATGGTTCTCAAACTATTTGTTCTGAATCTGGAAAACTAGTAACAGAATATTGTTCACAATATGTAGAAGTAAAATCAAGTGGTTATGGTGGTGTAGTACCAAAAGAAAAATTAAATTTATGGAAAACAGTTGGTTCAAGCAATAGTGCAGGAAGTGGAGTTACTAAAATAGATGGAATTTGCCCAATACACACTGCACCAAAAATAGTAGATTTACCAGTAGAAAACACACCTACAAATACAAATTCAAATAATACAAATACAAACACAAACTCAAATACAAACACAAATACAAATACGAATTCAGGCAATACAAACACAAATACCAATACAAATTCAGGCAATACGAACACAAATACAAATACAAACTCAAATAATAGTACAAACAACAATGCAACATCAAATACCAATACAAATAATGCAACTACAAATAATTAAAACTTTAATTGAAAGTGAGGATACAAATTTTGGATATATTTTTTTATAACACTTTAACAAAAAGCAAAGATAAGTTTCAACCTATAGAAGGAAAAGAAGTAAAAATATATTCTTGTGGACCTACTGTTTATAAAGATGCAACAATAGGAAATATGAGAACAAATTTATTTCAAGATGTATTAAGAAGAGTTTTAAAATACAATGGTTATACATTAAAACATGCTATGAATATAACAGATGTAGGGCATTTAGTCTCAGATGGTGATGATGGAGAAGACAAAATGTTAAAATCAGCAAGAGAAGAAAACAAAACTCCAATAGAAATAGCAAAATATTATACAGAATTATTCTTCAAAGACTTAGAAGAATTAAACATTGAAACACCTGAAATTGTTTGTAAAGCAACAGACCATATTAAAGATATGTTATCATATGTCCAAAAATTAGTAGAAAATGGTTATGCTTATGAAACTAGCACAGCAATATATTTTGACATATCAAAACTAGACAAATATCCTATTTTATCTCCTTTAAATATAGAGGAACAAAAAGCAGGAGCTAGAGTAGACATTGACAAAGAAAAAAGAAATCCTTATGATTTTGCATTATGGATAAAAGCACCAAAAGAACATTTAATGAAATGGGATAGTCCTTGGGGGTTAAGTTATCCAGGGTGGCATATTGAATGTTCTGCTATGGGGCAAAAATATTTAGGAGAACAATTTGACATTCACACAGGTGGAATTGATTTAATTCCTACACATCATGAAAACGAAATAGCTCAAAGTAAAGGAAAATGTGGAAAAATACCAGCTAAATTTTGGATGCATGGAGAATACCTATTAATAAATGGTGGAAAAATGTCAAAAAGTTTAGGAAATGTATATCTAATAAAAGACATTAAAGAAAAAGGATATGACCCTCTTGTTTATAGGCTATTTAGTTTTTCTAGTCATTATAGAAACAAACTAAACTTCACATGGGAAGCAATAGAAGCAACTTCTAAATCATTAGAAAGATTAAAAAACAGTTATCAAACACATCTTGCTGGAAAAGACGAAATACAAGATAAAACACTAGAAGAATTAGAAATAAAATTTAATGAAGCAATTAATGATGACCTAAACATGCCACTTGCAATGAGTGTAGTTTGGGAAGTTGCAAAACAAGAAGTTAAATCACCTAAAATAGCTAAATTATTAGAAAAATTTGATACAGTTTTAGGTTTAAAAATAACAGAGCAAATTTCTAAAAAGCAAGAAGAAATCCCACAAGAAATTTTAGAATTAGTAGAACAAAGAAAGCAAGCAAGGGAAAACAAAGACTGGGAAAAATCAGATGAATTAAGAGATAAAATACAAGAAAAAGGATATATAGTAAAAGACACAAAAGCTGGAATAGAAATACAAAAGTTATAATTATTGACTAAAAAAATAGCAAATGATAAAATTAACTAAAATCAAATAATGGAGGAAAAATAATGAAAATTCAAAAGAAAATAAGAATTATAACAGTACTTAGTATAGTAATTTTAGTTGCTTTATTAACAAACAAGAATTATGCTGTTAATGAAACAAATGAAGAAACAGCTAACAACAATACTAATACTAACCAACAAGCAGACAACACAACTGACCAAAATACTAATCAAAATACACAAAATAGTAGCAACAGCACTAACACTAATAGTAATACAAACAGTAATGCTAGAAACACAACTAACAATAATACAACAACAACTAAATCAAATAATGCAAATTTAGCAGACTTAGGAATCAAGCCACATGACTTTAAAGGTTTTAGATATGGAACAACATCTTATGAAGTAGTAGTTCCAGAAGAAACTGAAAGTATTGAAGTTTATGCAAAAACACAAGATAGTAAGGCAACTTTAACAGGAACAGGAAAGAAAACACTTGAAAAGGGTGAAAATAAGCTAGATGTAGAAGTTACAGCAGAAGATGGGACAAAAAAAACATATACAATAAATGTAATTAGAGAAGTTATGCAAGAAGGTTCAGAAAACGGTCAAACAGATAAAGGAGAAGGGTTAGCAGAATTAAAAATTAATGACTTAAACTTATCTCCAAAATTTTCTACAAATGTTTATGAATATAATGTAAAATATATAGGAGAAGATGACAAACTAAATATCACAGCAGAGCCAACTAATAAAGATTATGCAGTTGAAATAACAGGAAATGACAATTTAAAAGAAGGAGAAAATATTATTACAATATTAGTATCTAATAAAAATGGAGATAATATAGCAACATACCAAATAACAGTTGATAAAAGTCTAGTAGATGAAGAGGCAATAAAAAAAGAAGAAGCTGAAAAAGCTAAACAACAAAACATCATTATAGGGGCTGTTATAGTAGCTGTAATTATTGTTGCAATTATTGTATTTATTATTATAAGACGTAGAAGAGGCGAAGATTTAGAATATGATGATACATATGATGATTATGCTGATGAAGAAGATGAAATAGAAATTCCAAAGGCATTAAAAAAGAAATCTAAAAATGTTAAAGAAGAAAATAATGAAGAAGATGAAATAGAAAATTTGCCAAAGGAGAAATTAAAAGAGAAGTTTTTAAATAACTATTCAAACTATGAAGAAGATTATGAAATAAATTACAATTCTCCAAGAAAAAAAGATAAACCTAAAGGAAAAAGATTTAAAGAATAAGATTACAATTTAAATCTTAGTTCAAACATTGATTTTTGTAACTATTATCATGCAACAAGAATTCAAATTTGAAAAATATTAGGGTAGTAAATCATTTTTGAAAATGTCCCCAAAATTTAAAAATAGCACTAATTTTTAAAAGTTAGTGCTATTTTTTATATTATAGGAAAGTTCTTTGAACTTCCTATAATATAAA
>JAAWEC010000152.1 GCA_022794095.1 Clostridia bacterium | reverse complement strand
TTAGAAAGTTTTGATACTTCAAATGTTACAATTATGTATGGAATGTTTTATGGATGTTCTTCTTTGAAATCGTTAGATTTGAGGAGTTTCAGAACTTCTAGTGTGAAGAATATGGGTATAATGTTCGCTAATTGCCCGTCGTTACGAACTCTCGACTTGAGGTCTTTTGATATAAGTGGCTTGACTGAAACTTCCTTGGGGGAAACGGGGGGGAAGATGATGTTCGCCAATTGTGGAAATTTGACGGAGATAAAGGTAAGCCAAGGTTGGAACCCGATATCCGATGATGTCTTGAGTGCTGCCTTCATTGAATGTGGTGTAACTGGTGTAACTTATTATGATAATATCATGGATTAGACAAATCTTTTGCTAAATGGGGGAATATTTTAATTGTACAAAAAGTGAAATTGATAAAAAAGATGAAGATATTATAAAATCTTTAATAAAATAATTAAATGAATAGGAAACACATGAGTTATTAAATAAATGTGTTTCTTTATTTTTGTCTTATAGCAAATATCTTATACTATATTAACATAAACAATTTCTTTGGATATAATAAAAATACAAAAACTAATGAAGAAATTGGAGGAGAAGATATGGTAGAAAAAAACGAAAAAGGTATTACTTTAATTGCATTAGTAATCACTATAATAGTGTTACTAATACTTGCAGGAGTAGCAATTGCAACTCTGACAGGAGAAAATGGAGTGTTAACAAAAGCAAACAATGCTAAAACAGAAAATGACAAAGCAGGAGCAAAGGAAAAAGTACAAATAGCAGTAATGGGAAGTTATGGAGCAGACGGAAAAATAGATATAAGTGAATTAAAAGAAAATTTAAAACAAACAGAAGGAGTAACAGGAGTTGACAGTATTATCAAATTGCCAGCAACAGTAATATCAAATGGATATAATTTAAGAATAAAAACAAATGGGAAAGTAATATTTGAAGATGAGGCTGTAGTTGGAGGAATATCTATTTATGCAAGGTTATATAAGGAAAACAGCAGTTGGGATCAAATTCTTATGTTGGCGAGTTGTGAGGAGGAGTTTCCTGATTCGGTTTCGCGGTTATTCGTTGTGTTATGATTTTGGCAACATTCATGACTATAGGGAAAAAACCATTACTAAGGACGACTTATATGGAATGCCATGGTTTATATTACTTTCAAATTCTGATGAATGGAAACAATTTGAAAGGGAGAATCCTGACCAAGTCGCTTCTGCTATACAGGACTTTGTCGACGAACTAAATAATCGTGATGAGTTAAAAGACGTTCCCTGGTTATATCCTATGACTGAAGAGTATAATTGTAATTATGAAATAGAAGAAGTTAGAATTTTGGATCCGATTGCTCCATCTTCCACAGCTTTCTGGTTCCAGGGGTTGTTTAATTTGCAAATGATAAAAGGCATTGAAAATTTAGATACATCCAATGTAACTGATATGAGAAAAATGTTTAATTATTGTGGTTTGAAGACGGTTGATTTGAGTAGTTTTAGCACGTCAAATGTTACAAATATGCGTTGTATGTTTAGCCATAGTGATTTCACTTCTCTGGACTTGGGCAGTTTTGATACTTCCAAAGTAAATGATATGTTTCAGATGTTTAGCTATAGTCCGGATTTAACAAATATCAATTTAGAAAGTTTTGATACTTCAAATGTTACAATTATGTATGGAATGTTTTATGGATGTTCTTCTTTGAAATCGTTAGATTTGAGGAGTTTCAGAACTTCTAGTGTGAAGAATATGGGTATAATGTTCGCTAATTGCCCGTCG
>JAAWEC010000110.1 GCA_022794095.1 Clostridia bacterium | reverse complement strand
GTAGAAGGATTCGAACCCTCACAGGCGGTTTTGGAGACCGATGTGCTACCATTAACACTATACCCCTAAATTTTTTAATACAATAATAATCTTAACACAAAAAAAGTAATTTAGCAAGAAGTTTTTTCAAAAATATTGACTTTTTTTATAGTTAATAATATAATATATAAAATAAAAAACAAAAATATTACAGTGAAGAAGAAAAAATATGGAAACATTTATTAAAAGAGAGTTAGTAATGGTGGAATACTAGCAATAAATGCATATGGGGAGCTTTGGAGTAATAGAAAAATAAATTAAGGTGCTTAAAATCAAAGGTTTTAAGAATTAGGGTGGAAACGCGGAAAAATAACTTTCGTCCCTAGCATATATAATATTATATGGCTAGGTTCGGAAGTTTTTTGAATACAGCCAATAAAAAGGGAGGAATTTTTATGTTAAAATCAATGGACACATTAGTTGCACTATGTAAAAACAGGGGGTATATTTATGCAGGTTCAGAAATTTATGGAGGACTAGCAAATACTTGGGACTATGGACCTTTAGGAGTAGAATTAAAAAACAACGTAAAAAATGCATGGAGAAAAAAATTCATACAAGAAAATCAATATAATGTTGGTTTAGATGCAGCAATATTAATGAATCCAACTACATGGGTAGCATCAGGTCATGTTGGAGGATTTTCAGACCCACTAATTGACTGTAAATCTTGTAAAACAAGACATAGAGCAGATAAATTAATTGAAGAATGGGCACATGAACAAGGAAAAGATATGGTTGCAGATGGTATGTCAGATGAAGAAATGATAAACTTTATGAACGAAAACAACATTAATTGTCCAAATTGTGGAAAACATGACTTCACAGACATCAGAAAATTCAATTTGATGTTCAAAACATTCCAAGGAGTAACAGAGGACAAAACAGCTGAAATTTATTTAAGACCAGAGACAGCACAAGGAATATTTGTTAATTTTAAAAATGTAATGAGAACAACAAGAAGAAAATTACCTATGGGAATTGCACAAGTAGGAAAAGCATTTAGAAATGAAATAACACCAGGAAACTTTACTTTTAGAACTAGAGAATTCGAACAAATGGAACTTGAATTTTTCTGTAAGCCAGGAACAGACATAGAATGGCAAGAATATTGGAAAAACTTTTGTAAACAATGGCTATTAAATTTAGGAATGACAGAAGAAAACATAAGATTAAGAGACCATTCACCAGAAGAATTATCACATTATAGTAATGGAACAACAGACATCGAATATTCTTTTCCATTTGGTTGGGGTGAACTATGGGGAATTGCAGACAGAACAGACTATGACTTAAAAAGTCATATGAATGTTTCAAAAGAAGACTTCAACTATCAAGACCCAGAAACAGGGGAAAAATATGTGCCATATTGTATTGAACCTTCTGTTGGAGCAGACAGAGTAACATTAGCATTTTTATGTGATAGTTATGAAGAAGAAGAAATTGCAGAGGGGGACACAAGAACAGTATTACATTTACACCCAGCATTAGCACCATACAAAGTAGCAATATTACCACTTTCTAAAAAATTATCAGACAAAGCTAGAGAAGTTTATGAAAAACTATCTAAGAAATTTATGTGTGACTATGACGAAGCAGGAAGTATAGGAAAACGTTATAGAAGAGAAGATGAAATTGGAACACCATATTGTGTTACTGTAGACTTTGACACACTAGAAGACAACACAGTTACAATAAGAGATAGAGACACAATGGAACAAATTAGACTAGAAATTTCCGAAGTAGAAAAATGGATAGAAGAAAAAATAGAATTTTAATGTAAAGAACAATAGTGGGCTGATTGACATTCTCTAATTTTTATATGTAGTGTTCAGCCCACGTTTAATTGTTCTCCTGCCAAATTTGCTTTAGCAAATTTGTGTAGAATGTTTTATGTTATGAAAAATCAAAGATATTTCATATAACATAAAAAAGGAAAGCCAAAGAAAAAAACAAAAAATATCAAGGCTTTCCTTTTTTAAAGTAATTTTATAAATTTCTTTCATACAAATCTTTAATAAACACATCTTTTTCTTCAAAATCATCAACAAAACCAACTTTAGCAATTTGCTCTGTCTCGTGAATCTCTTGAACCCAAACAGGTCGTTCATCATAAAAAACATCAAACTTTTCATCATTATTCAAAATAGTATTAATTCTAGCCAAATCCATGTTAAATCCCTCCTAAAAAATTCTATTATTTAAAGTATATCCAAAAAAATAAAATTTATGTCGTGTTGGGGACGTTTCTTTTGGGACATTTTTATGTAAACAACAACTGCGAATTGTAAAAAAGCAAAAATTTGTATTAATTGTACCATTGCACATATTATTTTTTTATGCTAAAATATCTTTGAAATGAACAAAAGGAAGAAAGGAATGTGTTAATATGAAAATACAATATAAAGATAAAGTTATAGAAGCAGATAAGGGAACAGCTATCCAAGATTTATTAAAAGAAGAAATTGAAACAAGCAAATATTATGTAATAGGAGCAGTTTTTAATAATCAATATGTAAATTTAAGCTATAAAATAGAACAAGATGGAGAGATTAAACTAATTGACATCTCTTCAAAAGAAGGAACTAAAATATATAGAAGAACAATTATATATATTTTAGGGAAAGCAATTGAAAAAGTATGTCCAAATGGCAAAGTTATGGTAAATTATCAATTGCCAAATTCAATGTTTTGTGAAATTGATAATCAAGAAATTACTGAAGAACTTATAAAAAACTTGAATAATGAAATGCATAAAATTGTGGAAAGTGATTTGCCAATTAAGCAAGTTGTTATGACACGTGAGCAAGCAGAAAAATTTTATCAAGAAAATGATATATCAAAAGGAAGACTTCAATTAGATGCAAAAAGCAACAGTGAAATTTATATGTATTATTGTGAAGACTATTACAATTATTGCTATGGAACAATTGCGAATAGAACAGGAACAACAAAAGTTTTTGAAATTATGAAATATCATGATGGATTTTTGGTAAGATATCCAAGTTCTGATAAGCCAGAAGAGTTGCAAAAGATGATAGAAAGCAAGAAATTAGCATGGGCATTAGAAGAATATGATGATATTCACAAAATTTTAGAAGTTAATACTGTTTATAAATTAAACAAATGTATAGAAGAAGATAGTATTAAAGATGTTATCATGTTAGATGAAGCTTTACATGAAAAGAAAATTGCAAATATTGCAGATGAGATTGCTAAAAATAGAAATGTCAAAATAGTATTAATTGCAGGGCCATCTTCTTCAGGAAAAACTACTTTTGCACAAAGATTAGGGCTTCAATTAAGAATTAACAGAATTAAACCTGTTACAATTTCTGTTGACAATTATTTTGTTGAAAGAAAAGATACACCAAGAGATGAAAATGGAGAATATAATTTCGAATGTATCGAAGCAATTGATTTAGAACTATTTAACGAACATCTAACTAAACTGTTAAATGGAGAAGAAGTTGAAATTCCTGAATTTGATTTTCTTGAGGGAACTAAAAGATATAATGGCAAAAAACTAAAACTAGAATCAGATGAAGTATTAGTAATTGAGGGAATTCACTGTCTAAATGATAAATTAACAAGTAAAATTGCAAAGGAGCAAAAATATAAAATTTACATTAGTGCATTAACAGTACTTAATATGGATAGATATAACAGAATATCAACAACAGATACAAGACTTGTCAGAAGGATTGTAAGAGACAATCAATTTAGAGGATATAGTGCAAAACAAACAATAGCAACATGGCATAAGGTAAACAATGGAGAAGAAAAAAACATATTTCCATATCAAGAAGAGGCAAATAGCATATTTAATACATCATTAATTTACGAATTAGGAGTTTTGAAAGGTGTTGTAATGCCCTTATTAGAAGAAATCAAGCCAGAAGAACCAGAGTATGCAGAAGCTACTAGATTAATTAATATGCTAAAATATTTTGAAACTATAACCCCAGAATATGTACCAACAAATTCACTTCTAAAAGAATTTTTAGGAGGAGGAAACTTTAAATATTGAGACAAGAGGGACAGGTCTCATTTGTTTCAGACATATTGAAGAAAAATGTCGTAATTTCTGATTAAGGGTAAATAGGAACAAAAGGAGCATGATTAAAATGAGGATACTGAAAAGTAACATTTTTCGAAAATGCCAATCCACTTTTATATAAAAATTAAACCAATATTAATATTTGATTATCACAATGATATTAATTTGAAATGATTTTTGATTTAAAAGTAGGATTAGCCAACTCAAAAAATAGTTTTTTCAGCAACCTCATTAAAATTTTTGACCTTTTATATTACTTTACATGTTCCGTCTTTGTTCGTATGTCAAATTTGTTTTAGCAAATTTGTGTAGAATGTGTTGATGTTATAGGGAAAATCTTTGATTTTCCTATACAATAAATAATGAGACAAATGAGACCTGTCCCTCTTGTCTCAAAAGGAGAAATGATGGAAAATAGAAATTTTTTTGAAATTGATGAAGAGTTTGTGTGCGAAAATTGTGGAAAGAAAGTGCCAAAACTAGGGTATTCTTGCAGAAATCATTGCCCATATTGTTTACATTCTAAGCATGTTGATAAAAATCCAGGAGACAGGGCAGAAAACTGCCATGGGGATTTGGAACCTGTGAGCTTAGAAATTGACGGAAAAAAAGGATATATTATAGTGTTTAAATGTAAAAAATGTGGTTCTATTAGGAAAAATAAAGCTGCTAAAGATGATAATATGGATTTAATAATAGATTTAAGTAGTAAACAAATATTATCTTGAATTATTGAATACTATATTTGATGTTGATGCTGTTTGTATCATTATTAATATTATATAATAATTTTTAATTGTACTTTTGTAATATCCAACTTTTTTAAAGAAGTAGAAACTTATTGACATAAAATAAATTATTGTTAAAATAAAACTGGATTTTATATACTACTTAAAAACGAAAGATATAAGGAGGATTAAATTACATGGGAAGTATAATTAAAACAAATGGTATTACATTGATTGCATTGGTTATTACAATAATTGTATTGCTAATATTAGCTGGAGTAGCAATTACAACATTGACAGGAGAGAATGGAATATTAAATAAAGCAGATACAGCACAAGTAGAAACTAGAGCAGCAACAGTAGAAGAATTAGTTAGGCTATGGAAGACAGAACAAACAGCAGATAATATGATAGGAGAAAATAAAACACAAACTTTAGGACAACTTTTAGATAAATTAGAAGAAGACAACTTAATTACACAAGAAGAAAGAACAATAATTGAAGATGATGGAGAAATTACTATAGGAAACAAAACAATTATTTTTGAAAAACTAAATGCGATTGATAAAGTTGGAAATAAAGTTAATGAAAATATAAATGATGATGGAAGTATCAACTATGAAAAGTTAAAAGAAGACCTTGAAAGCATAAAAAATATTCAAGGAGTACCAGAAAACTTAGGAGAGGATAGTTTTCCATTGATTGTAGAAATTAATGGAGAATTAGTTCAAATTAATCAAAATGGTACAGTTCGGACAAGCAACAAATGTTGATGCATTTAAGTTGGCAAGTAATATGGGAAAATCAGATGTTAATGATATTGGATTACCTATGACTTTCTATTCTTGTGATGGTGGTACATCGACAAAAATAGGTGATGCAGGTGGAGCTCGTACTGGTTTCTGGACTTCTAGTGGTCCTACTTGGGGATGGGATATGGATGCAGATTATGAACGTTGGTTTTCTAAACCAGGTTCAGTTACTATTACTGGTACTTTTTATTTAGTATCTTCATATTATAGTTTTGAGGGAACTAGTGGGTGGTCTGCAGGTTACATTGGCGTTTTAGAAAATGACGAATGGCGTTGGGAATCTTGGACTTTGGCAAATGCTCGGTTCTAATAGAACTAGAACAGTAAATGTCAGTATCACTTTTGACACTTCTGTTGCTTCTGCAGTACAGATACGTGGACGTGGACGGATGGGTAAATGCTTCAAATGCTGGAGTATGGTTAAAGGGATTAAACATTGCTTATAATTCATAATTTAAAATCATAAATATGAAAATAATTTACTACAGTAGCTAATACAAATAAAAAATTTTGAGAGAGTATATAAAAAATAATAAAAGCCTTGAAGTATGATTTTTCAAGGTTTTTTATGTTATAGAAAAATCACCAATTTTTCTATAATATTTTATCTTTTTGACAATGCATTGCATCTGCTGTAACTTTCTATACTTAAGGATAGCCATTTTGAACTTATCATTCCCACTACTTTTGATAACGTTGATTTTGATGAAATTCCAATGTTAAATATCAAAATACTCTTGACAATACCCAACCATAAAAGATACAATGTAACTGAAAATAAAGTAAGAAAGGTGTGTAGAGTTTTGGAAGAAAAGGAAATACAAGAATTGGAACAAAAAGCAAGAAAAGTGAGAGAGGATATTATTGAAGAAGTATATAGTGCAAAATCAGGACATCCAGGTGGTTCTTTATCAGTAACAGATATTTTAACAGTATTATATTTCAAAGTAATGAATATCGACCCTAAAAACCCAAACAAAGAAGATAGGGACAGATTTGTTTTATCAAAAGGGCATTGTTCACCAGCATTGTATAGCTGTTTAGCAAATCGAGGATTTTTTCCAGTAGAAGATTTAAAAACATTTAGAAACATAAATAGCTATCTACAAGGACACCCAGACAAAAACAAAGTGCCAGGAGTTGACATGACAACAGGTTCTTTAGGACAAGGTCTATCTTGTGCAAATGGAATGGCAATAGCAGGGAAAATGAATAAAAAAGATTACAGAGTTTATTGCGTTTTAGGAGATGGAGAAATTGAAGAAGGGCAAATTTGGGAAGCAGCAATGGCGGCAAATAAATACAAACTAGATAATCTATGTGTAATAGTAGATAATAACAATTTACAAATTGATGGAACAATAGAAGAAGTCATGAGTTCTTATCCAATAGATGAAAAATTCAGAAGTTTTGGTTTTGAAGTTATCAAAATAGATGGTCATGATATAGAAGAAATAATAAAAGCATTTGAAGTTGCAAAAAACGTAAAAGGAAAACCAACATGTATAATAGCAAAAACAATAAAAGGAAAAGGAATATCATATATGGAAAATCAAGTTGGTTGGCATGGAAAAGCACCAAATGATGAACAATATGAGCAAGCAATAAAAGAAATGAGACAGTAGGGACAGGTCTAAAGTGTCTCACAAGTGAGAGATAGAATGAGATAACCAATTTTGTTATTAAAAGGAGAGTTTGATAAAATGAAAGAAGAAAAAATAGCAACACGTCAAAGTTATGGAGAAACTCTAGTAGAGTTAGGAAAAGAAAATGAGAATATAGTTGTATTAGATGCAGACTTAGCAGGGGCAACAAAAACAGATTTGTTTGCCAAAGCATATCCAGATAGATTTTTTGACTTAGGAATTGCAGAAGCAAATATGTTAGGAACAGCAGCAGGTTTTGCAACTTGTGGAAAAATCCCTTATGCAAGTACATTTGCAGTATTTGCAGCTGGAAGAGGATATGACCAAATAAGAAATAGTATTTGTTATCCAAATTTGAATGTAAAAATATGTGCAACACACTGTGGAATTACTGTTGGTGAAGATGGAGCAACACATCAAATGTTAGAGGACATTTCTTTAATGAGAACTTTGCCAAACATGACAGTAATCTCACCATCAGATGATACGCAAACAAGATGGATAATCAAAGAAATTAGCAAAATAAATGGACCAGTATATGTAAGACTTGCAAGACTTGCAACACCTATAATATATGAAACAAATCAAAAATTCGAAATTGGAAAAGCAATTCAAATAGGAGAGGGAACAGATGGAACAGTATTTGCAACAGGTGTAACAGTATCAGAAGCAATAAAAGCACAAGAAGAACTAGAAAAACAGGGAATTCATATTAGAGTTGTAGATGTACATACAATAAAGCCAATTGACAAAGACATGATAATCAAAAGTGCAAAAGAAACAGCAAAATTAGTATCAGTAGAAGATCATAGTATAATCGGAGGTTTAGGAACAGCAATTAGTGAGGTATTAACAGAAAACTATCCAGTAAAATTAGAAAGAATGGGAATGAAAGACACATTTGGAAAATCAGGAAAAGCAGAAGAACTAATGGAATACTTTGGAATAACAGCAAAATCAATAATGGGCATAATTGGGACAGGCACTGAGTAGCCTTTTTGGGCATAATTGGGACAGGCACCGAGT
>JAAWEC010000109.1 GCA_022794095.1 Clostridia bacterium | reverse complement strand
TCTATTTTTTGTACATTAAAAATATAAATATCTAATGGTCTTGTTTTTGTTATTTTACTATCTAGCTGTCTTAATGATCCTGCTGCTGCATTTCTAGCATTTGCAAATAATTCTTCTTCATTTTCTTCTCTTTCTTGATTCATTTTTTCAAAATCATCTTTTGCAATAAACACTTCTCCTCTAACAGTTATATTGATTTTATCTTTTATTCTTTCAGGTATTGTTTTCACAGTTTTTAAGTTGTTTGTCACATCTTCACCAACTTGTCCATTCCCTCTTGTTGCACCTTTTACTAATTCACCATTTTTGTATTCTAAACTAGCTGATAATCCATCTATTTTGGTTTCTACTACATATGTTACTTGTTCAATTTCATTTTCTTTTGCCTTTTGTTCTATTCTAGTTACAAAATCTTCAACCTCTTCTAAGCTAAAAACATCTTGCAAGCTAAGTAAAGGCACTTCATGTGTTACTTTTTGAAACCCCTCTTTTATAGTTCCTCCAACTTTTTGAGTTAAAGACTTTTCAGATTGAAACTCTGGAAAGTCTTTTTCTAAGTTCCTTAATTCTAACATTAACATATCATATTCAAAATCTGAAATTTCTGGCTTGTCATCATCATAATATTTTTTCGCATGGTATTCTACTTGTTTTCTTAAATTTTCAATTCTTTCTTTTGCTTGTTTTTTATCCACTTTGCCCACCTCTTATTTTGTTTTTCTTATTATATACAATTTGATAAAAAAAGTAAAGAAAAGAACAAAAGGAGCATGTTAAAATTTTTTAAACCTTTTAGATTTCTATACATGCTCCGTTTTTGTTCGCCTGCCAAATTTGCTTTTGCAAATTTGTGTAGAATGTTTTATGTTATAGAAAAATTGGAGATTTTTCTATAACATAAAAAGAAGCCAAGAAATTTATTAATTCTTGACTTTTTCAAAACACTTCCCTAATACTCCTATTCTGCTTTAGCAAACAAGATTAATCTTGCACTACTATCATCTGTACATGTTGATAATGTTATTTCTGGAACTCCTCCTGTATCTCTTTGATAGAAAGATGTATCTTCTGGAGTTGTTTCAAATTTATTATAAATTGTATATGTCATTTTATTACCATTATTGTCAGTTATATATATTTTGTCTCCTACATTTAATTTTTTGTTATTAGAGAAAAATAATCCATTTCTATAATTATGACCAATAATTACTGTATTATATGGCTCATTTAATTCTCCTGATGATGGATAAAGTCTTGCAACTGCTGCTTCAATTGAACTTTTTGTTACTTTTTCTAATACTGGATATTTTAAACTTGTTGCAGGTATTTCTATTGTTCCTAAAACACCAAACCCTTTATATGTTGGTCTTTTATTATTTGAACCAGAAGATGATGTATTTCCTTCTGCTGATTTTATCTCGTCAAATGGATTACTTCCATCTCCTTCTATTGAGTTATTTTCTTCACCTGTTGTATCTCCATCTTCTATTTCTCCTTGAAAATTATCAACAAAATCAGATGTGTCTTTTGTAACCATATAATTTTGATAATAGTCATATCCTAAAAATCCTAATAATCCAACAATAGCAACTATTACTATTACTAAAATTATTGTTAAAACTTTACTATATTTACTCTCAAACATAACTTTTTACCTCCGTATCTTTTTACATCTACATTAATTATACCACATTTATTTTAAAAAGTGTATAGTTTTATGCAATTTTCTCTCCTTTCAAAACTAGGATTTGGGGACGGCCCCATAATCCTACTTTTTAAAATAGGATTTTGGGACCGTCCCCAAATCCTATTTTATTAAAATTGCTTTTATTCTTCTAATTCCTGATGAACTAGACTCTTCTTTTTTTATTTTGAATGTTCCTAACTCTTTTGTATTTTTTACATGAGGTCCACCACATAGTTCTTTAGATATATTTCCTATGCTGTATACAGTTACAATATCTGGGTATTTTTCAATAAACATGCATTCTGCTCCTGAATTGATTGCTTCTTCTTTTTTCATTTCTTGTTTTGTAACTTCTAATCCCTCTTGTATCCATTTATTAACTAAGTCTTCAACTGCCTTTTTTTCTTCGTCTGTTAGTTTATGGTCACAATTGAAGTCAAATCTCATTCTATCTACTGTAATATTTGAACCTCTTTGATGTGCATCTTTTCCAATTACTTGTTTTAGTGCTGCATTTAGCAAGTGTGTTGCTGTATGATAAGCTACTGTTTCATCTGTTGTTTCAGCAAGTCCACCTTTAAATTTTTGTTCTGAACCTTGTCTTGATTTTTCTTGATGTTTTTTAAATAATTCATTAAATTGTTCTAAATCTACTTCATATCCATTTTCTTCTGCTAATTCTTTTGTAACTTCTGGTGGGAAACCATATGTATCATATAGTTTGAATATAACTTCTCCTGCAATTTTTTTACTTCCACTTTGCTCACATTTTTGAATTTCTTTTTCAAATTCTCTTTCTCCTTTTGTTAGTGTTTTTACAAATTTGTCCTTTTCTTCTATAATAACATTTTTTATTGTTTCTTTATTTTTTTCTAACTCTGGATACATTTCTTTTAAGTTTTCCACATTTATATCAATTAATGTTGACAATTCTTCTAAATTGATTTGTAATTTGTTTAAATGTCTTATCATTCTTCTAATTAGTCTTCTTAGTACATATCCTCTATCTATATTGCTTGGTCTACCACCATCTGCTATAATCATCATACTAGAACGTAGATGTTCTGCAACAATTCTTCTACTTTCTATATAGTCATGTTTTTGAAGTTCACTTAATTTTTCCATAATTGGACTAAATAATTCTGTGTCAAAAGGTGTCTCTTTACCTTGTAATAACATAGTCATACGTTCTAGTCCTAATCCTGTGTCTACATTTTTCTTTGTTAATTTAGAATAACCATTTTTATCTTTAAAATATTCCATAAAAACATTGTTCCAAATTTCTACATATTTACCACAATCACATGATGGTTGACAATCTTCGCAACAAGCTGGTTTGCCTGTATCATAAAACATTTCAGTATCTGGTCCACATGGGCCTTCTTCTCCTGCAATCCACCAGTTATCATCTTTTCCATAAAAATAAATTCTGTTTTCTGGAATTCCTACCTTTTTCCAAACATTTGCTGAAATATCGTCCCTTGGGCAGTCATTATCTCCTGCAAAACATGTTACAGATAGTTTTTCAACTGGAATTCCTAGTTCTTTTGTTAAGAATTCAAAACTCATTGCTATAGATTCTTCTTTAAAATAATCTCCTAATGACCAATTTCCAAGCATTTCAAAATATGTTAGATGACGGTTATCTCCGACCTCATCTATATCATTTGTTCTAACACATTTTTGATAATCTGTAAGACGTGTTCCTTCTGGATGTTTTTCTCCTAATAAATATGGTACTAATGGTTGCATTCCAGCTGTTGTAAATAGTACTGATGGGTCATTTTCTGGAATTAGTGGCGCAGATGGAATAACACTATGCCCATGATTTTTAAAAAAATTTAAATATTTGTTTCTAATTTCAATTGCTTTCATAATTTTGTTTTCTCCTTTTTGCTTTTATTTCTGCTAAAATTATATCTCATAATATACAAAAAATCAAGATAATAACACCAAAAGGAGCATGATTTAATTTTTTTAACCTTTTCTTTTAGATTACTCTGCATGCTCCATTTTTATTTGCATTAAAAAATTGTTTTTCCTTTATTAAACTTTTGTTACATTAGAAATACTACAATTAAAAAACATATTTGTGTTTTGTGTTGATTCTTCCCAGTTATCTCCCACTAAAACTTTTGTTAATTTAATACAACTAAAAAACATACTATTCATATTTGTTACTTTTTTTGTATTAAAATTCACTAAATTTAATTCTTTTACTTCATAACAATCTGCAAATATTCCTTCCATGTTTGTTACATTTGTTGTATCAAATTTAGATACATCTATTATTTCTAATTTGTAACACTGATTAAACATGAAATTCATATATTTAACATTACTTGTATCAAATTTCGAAACATCTACTAAAGCTAAGTTATGACACGCATTAAACATATAAGACATATTTTCTACTTTATTCGTTTTAAAATTGTCTGATAGTATAATTGATGTTAGATTAGTACATCCTGAAAACATTACCTCCATAGTTTCTGCTTTACCTGTGCTAAAACTTGATAAATCTAATGTCGTTAGTTTTGCACAACCAACAAACATTCCATATAAATCAATAACGTTGCTAGGATTAAAATTATTTAAATTTAATTCTGTTAGATTTTCGCAATTATAAAACATGGAACTCATATTTGTTACATTACTTACATCAAAATTAGATACATCTAATGATGTTAATTGTGTACATCCTTTAAACATACTATTCATCCATTCAACTTTACTTGTATCAAACATTGATAAATCAATTTGTTTTAAACTAGAACAATTGAAGAATAGTTGTGCCATATTGTATACTTCACTTGTGTTGAATTTTTGCGTCCAATTTATTTGTTCTAATTTTTCACAACCTTCAAACATACTTGTCATATCTGTGTTTTTTCTTGTGTCCCAATTTCTTAAGTCTAAGCTTTGTATACTTCCACAGAATTTAAATAAGCTTTCCATATTTGTTACATTACTTGTATTAAATTTTGATACATTTAATGAAGTTAGTTTGCTACAATTATAAAACATTAAATTCATATTTGTTACATTTTCTGTATTAAAGCTTGATAAATCTAATGAAGTTAAATTATGGCAATCAAAAAATAGTGCATACATATTAGTTACTCTGTCTGTTTTTAAATTATGTATATTTTCTATTTTAGTTAGCTGAGTTAAGTCTGAAAAATAGCATGACATGTCAAGTGGAACAATTTCATCTACAAAATTTATTGTTTGAATTTGATTTAATTCATTAATCCACGGTGTATTCGGCAGATTTAAACCTTCTTTTTCAAATATTTCTCCTCTTATATTTGGATATAAGTGTTCCTCTGTATCTGCAAATTTTTCTGCTTCTTCTTTGCTAGCAAAGAAAGCTAAAGTATTTCCATTTAAACTAGCATATATATCTGTTTCATTAATAATAGGATATTCAACTTCTTCTTTTGTTCCTTTATATTCTACATTATTTTCTGTTACCCAATAATACCATCCTTCTTTTGTTATTACTTCTATTATTATTTCTTTGCTATTTACATTAGTAAATTGTCTGATATTTTTGTATCCTTCAAATATATTATCTTTTTCGATTTTTTCTTCATATATATTCATATATTCTTGGTTTGACCAATTATATATTTTTCTATCTGGTTGTAATCCTAGTCCAATTATTTTTAATTCTTCCTGATATTCTGCTTTCTTGGTTTCTTCTTTAGCTTTACCAGCTTTTGCTAGGATTCCACTTTCTCCCATTAATGTTCCAATAGATATTCCTGCCAGTAACAATAAAACTATTATTGTTATAATTAAGGCTACTAGTGTTATGGCTTTTTCATTTCTCATTTTTTTCCTCTTTTCTACTTTTCTTCTTTAGTTACTCTATACTGCTTAAATTACTTATATCACATCACTTAATATTTTTCAATATTCTAACAAAAAAAGAAATCATTTTTACTTCAATAAAAGTGATTTCTTTTTATTTAATTTTTCTATTTAATTTATTTTTTTGTGATTTCAAAATCGTATGCATTTGCATAATCAAATGTTGCACTTGTGCTAAATTGTTGACTTTCCCCTGGCTTTATTTCTCCTATTATAGCATCTATTGTTGTTATTTCATTTCCTTGTTTGTCTACTACTTTAACACTTGCTATAAAACCACCTCTTGTTGTATCTGTAGGGTTTGTTATATTTCCCAATAATAATGTTGCATTTCCTTTTTCTGTTAATTGGATATTGGTAATTTCCATTCCATCAATTGTTTTCATTTTCTTTAAATCCTCACTAGTATTTAGCTTTGTTCCATCATCTAGTATTTGAACAAATTCTTCATTTGGAGTTACATCTGTATTTTCTTCTACTTTTTCCTTTTTATTTCCTACTCCTCTTGCAATTGCTATAATAATTACTATAATGGTTATAACTATTAAAATTGCTATTGCCCTTTTTTCCTTGTCTTTCATTTGTAATTTTCCTCCTTAACTTTTGTTTTTTTCATACCTATTATAACTGTATTTTGAACGATTGTCAACTGTTAGTATTTATTTTATTCTATAATTTCCATTTGACAATTTTAGTTTGTTTATCTGAAGAAAAACATCAAAAAACAAGTTAGCTTTAATAAAAGAAAACTTGTTTTTATTATTTATATATCCATTTGACTTCCTAAAAATGTTGCTGCAGATTGTGCTACTTTTTTTTCAACATCATTCATTTTACCATTTGGTTCTTTTGACATTAAAATAACTGTACCAATAGTATCTCCATTTGAAACAATCGGATAAACTACTTGAGCATTATTTTTTCTTTCTTGGTTATCATTTTTTGTTATAGGCATTGCTGTATTACTATTTTCTTGACTAGTATATATTTCCTTGTCTTCCATAAGTTGTTCTAACTCTTGACTTACATCTTGTTCTAAAAATTCTTTTTTAGATCCTCCTGAAACTGCTATAATTGTGTCTTTATCTGTAATGCAAGCAATATGTCCTGTAGTTTTTGATAGAGTTTCTGCATATCCTGCTGCAAATTCTGAAAGCTCCCCAATTGGAGAATATTTTTTTAGTATTACTTGCCCTTCTCTATCTGTAAATATCTCTAATGGATCCCCTTCTTTAATTCTCAATGTTTTTCTTATTTCTTTTGGAATAACTACTCTTCCTAAATCATCTATTCTTCTTAC
>JAAWEC010000108.1 GCA_022794095.1 Clostridia bacterium | reverse complement strand
GTTACACCCTCTGTTTGTTTTAAATTTTCTTTTAATTCATTTATGTCTATTGTTCCATTTACCCCATAACTCCCCATTACTGCTATTTGTGCCTTCTCTCTTACAGATGCTTCATTTGTTTTATTTTTTGCAGTTTGAACTTTTGTTAATACTCCATTTTCTCCTGTTAATGTAGCTATTGTCACCCCTGCAAGTATCAACAATACTATTATTGTAATTACTAATGCAATTAATGTAATCCCCTTGTTTGCTTTTTCTTCGTTTTTCACTTTAACTATACTAGCCATTAATATAATCCCCCTTTTTTCTTTTGTTTGTTCTCTTTTGGTATTTCGATTATTATTTTACCAATAACTAAAATTGCTGTCAACAAGTTTTCATAATTTTATTATCCATATTTTTCTAAACAACAAAAAAGTACCACAAGATAAAATATGGAATTTCTCCCATTTCTATCTTGTGGCACTTTTCATATATGCAACGTCTTATTTTCTTAAAGTTGCACCTAATTGTTTTTCTAATTCTGCAATTATATCTTCCATAATTTGATTAATTTCTTCATCGCTTAAAGTTTTATTTTTATCTCTAAAAATTAACGAATAAGCCACACTTTTTTTGTTTTCTCCTAATTTTTCATTACGGTAAATATCAAACAATTGTATACTTTCTAATAATTTCTTTGCCTTTTTAGTAACTATTTTTTCAATTTGACCAACTTCAATTGTTTCATCAATAATTACTGCAATATCTCTTTCTACTGCTGGAAATTTAGGTACTTCTACATATTTTTTGTTTTGTTTTGCATATTTTACAAGTTTTGTTATGTTTGCTTCTAACAAATAAGCTCTTTTTGAAATCATATAATTGTCTAGTACTTCTGGGTGAACTTCTCCAAAAGATGCAACAATATCTTTTCCAATAGCTATATTCGCACATCTTCCTGGGTGATAAGATGCATTTTTTGTTTCTTTTTCTACCTCATAATGATTAATTGAAATAGCTTCTAATATATTCTCTAATAACCCTTTTAGTGTATAGAAGTCTACATCTTCTCCATACATACCAATTGTCAAAATTTCTTCTTGTAAAGGTACTTCTCCATTTTGCACTTCTTGTTTTATGTTTCTATAATTTCTTGATAAATCAAATAATTTTACATTTTGATTTTTTTTGTTTGCATTAGTTGCAAGTATTTGCATCATACTAGGAATTGTTGTTGGTCTCATTAATTTATATTCATCACTTAGTGGATTTTGTATTGTGATTGCATATTTTACAGTTTCTTCACTAATGTTTGACATTTCTAAGTCTTTTTGGCTTACAAATCCATAAGTATAAATTTCTGAAAGTCCGTTGTTTACTAGTACATCTCTTACTTTCTTTTTGATATTTTGTTCTTTATTTCTAATTCCTAAAGTTGTGTCTGCCTTAATTAGTGTAGAATCTAATTTGTCATAACCATAAAAACGGCCGATTTCTTCTGCAATGTCTGCTAAAAATTCTAAATCCATTCTAAAATAAGGACTAATTATTGTGTCTTCTTCAACCTTTATATCTAATTTTTCTAAAATAGCAACCATTTCTTGTTTTGACAAATTAGTACCTAGCAAATTATTGATTTTTTCGACATCAAATTTTATTTTATTGATTTTTTGTTTTGTTGGATAAACATCAATTTTTCCATCAATTGCTTCTCCTGCTCCTAATAATTCTATTAATTCTACTGCTCTATTGGCAGCTCTTAGAGCATTTTCAGCAGATAATCCTTTTTCAAAACGAGATGAACTTTCAGTTCTTAATCCTACTTTTTTAGCAGTTTTTCTTACACTTCCTCCATAAAATACTGCTGATTCAAATACAACAGTTGTAGTATCATCTTCTATTTCTGAATTTAGACCACCCATAACACCTGCAATAGCAACTGCCTTTTTGTCATCTGCTATTACAAGATTATTTTCGTCTAATTCTCTTTCTTGTTCATCAAGTGTTGTAATTTTTTCACCTTTTTTTGCACGTCTTACTGTAATATGTTTTCCTTCAATTGAATTGATGTCAAATGCATGCATTGGTTGCCCCATTTCTAGCATAACATAATTTGTAATGTCAACTATATTATTTATACTTCTAATTCCACAAGCTTTTAAACGTCTTACCATCCATTCTGGTGATGGACCAACTTTTACATTTTTAACTATTCTTGCTATATATCTATAGCATAAATCAGGTGCTTCAATATCAACTTTTAACCCTTCTAATTCTTTTTTTGTTTCTACATTTAATTCATCAATATTTTTTCTTGGATTTTTAAAAGTTTCATTTAATGATGCTGCTGTTTCTCTTCCTAATCCTTCAATTGAAAAACAATCTGGTCTATTAGATGTAATTTCAAAATCAATAATATCCTCTTTTAAATTTAAAATATTTACAATGTCTTTTCCAATATCTTTTTCAAGGCTTTTATCTAAAATCATAATTCCATCTTCAATTTGGTTTGGATAATCTGCTAAACCTAAATTTAATTCACCTATTGAACACATCATTCCATATGAGTCAACACCTCTTAAACTACCTTTTTTGATTTTAACTCCACCTGGCAATTCTGAACCATCTTTTGCAATTGGAACGATGTCTCCTTCTTTAATATTTTTTGCTCCTGTAACAATTTGTATCTTTTCATTTCCAACATCTACTTTTGTTACTACTAATTTGTCAGCATCTGGATGTTTTTCAATTTCTAAAATCTTTCCAACTACTACGTTTTTAATATCATTTCCTTTTTGTTCTATTGTTTCTACTTTAGAACCTGTCATTGTTAAGATGTCTCCTAATTTAACAACATCTACATCTATGTTAGTATATTCTTTTAACCATTCTATACTTGCTTTCATAAAATTCCTCCTAAAATTGTTTTAAAAATCTAATATCATTTTCAAATAATAATCTCATGTCCTCTATCCCAAATTTTGCCATTGCAATTCTTTCTACTCCAAATCCAAATGCAAAACCTGAATATTCTTCTGGGTCTATCCCACAATTTTTTAGGACATTTGGATGTACCATTCCACAACCGTAGTAATTCTATCCATCCTTCGCCTTTACATACTCTACATCCTTTTCCACCACAAACAAAGCAAGATACATCAGCTTCAGCACTTGGCTCTGTAAATGGAAAATGATGTGGTCTAAATCTTATTTTTGTATTTTCTCCTAGACATTTTTTTGCAAACATTTCTAATGTTCCTTTTAAATCTGTCATTGATATGTTTTTATCTACTACTAACCCTTCTATTTGATGGAAAACAGGTGAATGTGTAGCATCAACACTATCTGAACGATAAACTGCACCTGGACAAATGATTTTTATAGGTGGCTTTTGGTTTTCCATAACTCTTGCTTGAACAGGAGATGTCTGACTTCTTAGTACAATGTCTTCTGTTATGTAAAAAGTGTCTTGTATATCTCTTGCTGGATGGTCAGGTGGTGTATTTAATTTATCAAAATTGTAAATTGCTTTTTCTACTTCTGGACCGTCTGCTATTTTGTATCCCATTCCTAAAAATATTTCTTCAACTTCTTCTATTATTTGTGTAATTGGATGTAATGAACCTAAATTGATTTTTTTACTTGGTTCTGTAACATCTATATTTTCAGTTTGTAATTTTTTTTCTAATTCTTTTCTTTTGAATTCTTTTTCTTTGTTTTGAATTAAGTATTCTAACTCATCTCTTACCTGGTTAACCAAGCTTCCAATTTCGGGTCTTTCTTCTGCTGATAAGCTTCCCATTCCTCTTAATACAACTGTTAATTCTCCTTTTTTTCCTAAGTACTTTACTTTTAAATCATTTAATTCTTTTTCATCTTTACAATTTGTAATTTCTTTAACTGAATTTTCTTTGATTTTAACAATTTCTTCTTTCATTTTACTTTCCGTTCCTTTCTTTTTTGATGATTTTGGGGATTGAAAACAAAACTAAAAAGCCATTCATCCTTAGCTATTAGGACGAAATGGCTTTGTTTTTCGTGGTACCACCTAATTTTATTAGTTTTATAATTGCTTTTTCTTATTATTGCCTATATTTTTGTTTTGCAATTATTTTCTAACCTCATTATTGTTTTAACGGTTCAACCGCTTTTTCCTACTTTTGCTTTCAGAAAAAGGTCTAAAAAGTGAATTTTCAATATATTTACATATTAATGGTTTCCAGCCTTGACCATTTTCTCTTTTATATGTTTTACATATATTTACTTTGCTTTTTAATTGACTTTATTTTATTTATGTTTTGTATTTTATCATATTTTTTTATTGTTTTCAAGTATTTTTATTGTATATTTTAAAATTTGTGGTATAATATGAAAGAAAAATATATTATAAGGAGTGTTATTTAATATGAAAAACAAAATTTTTATGGGATTATTTTTAATTATTATTTTAATAGCAAATGTTTCTTTTGCTTCTTATAGTACAGTTACTATGAGTGTTGTAGAAGAACCTATTTGTACTATTAAATTAGAAGAAAATTCAAAATTTGAAAAGAAATTAATTGCAAAAGATTTAGCAAATAAAGAAGTAACTTTGCAATTACAAGTTATTAATGGAGAAATAGCTGATAAGCCAACTGGTGAAATTATGTTAGTATTAGATGATTCTAACAGTATGAATGACAAAGTTTCTGGAACTACTAGAAAAGATTTAATTTTTAATTCAGCAAAAAGCTTAATTACAAGTTTCTTAGAAAACAACACACAATTAAAAATAGGAGTTGTACGTTTCTCAACTAATACTGATGTTTCAAAAGAAGGAACTATTGCAGACGCTTCTGTTGTTTCACCTTTAAGTAATGATGCAACAGCTTTAAATAATTCAATTTCTAGTATAGAAACAAATGGTCCTAGAACAGACTTACAAGCTGGACTTTCACTTGCAAGTGAGCAATTTACTAAAACAGATAATAACAAATATATGATTATTTTAACAGATGGTGTTCCTAATGTGGCTATTGACTATGATAAAAACTATTATTCCGATGATGTTATTAATAAAACAAAAAAACAATTACAAACTTTATCTAGCCAAGGTATTAAAATTACAACAATGTTATCTGGAATTAATGATGAGTCATATGTACCTGCAACAACTACCAAAAATTTCGGAGAAATTATTAAAGAAATCTTTGGTACACCAGACAAACCAACAGTTGGTAATTTCTATTATGTAACAGATGCTGAAATCGAAAAAACTATCAAAACAGATATTTACAATGCATTAATACCTATTGAAAAGACACTAAAAAACATTACAGTTGTTGATTATTTCCCAGAAGAAATTATAAAGAATTTTGATTTTGCATATGTTTCAAATGCAAATATTGGTACTATTTCTAGTAAAGTAGATACTACAAACAATTCAATTACTTGGACTATACCTGAACTTAGTAGTGGTAAAACAGCTACTGTACAATATAAGCTAAAATTAAAAGAAAACTTTGATAGTGCTATTGTTGATAAAATATTGAATACAAACAAAAAAGTAGATATTGATTATATAGATTTAGATGAAGTAAAACAAACTAAAACATCTGATATTACACCTAAAATTAAATTAACAGAACCACCTGCTGTCTTACCTAAAGCTGGTACTTTGACATTAATTGGTTTTAGTGTTTTAACTATTGGATTACTTGTATATTCTGTTATTAGATTAACTATTATTCACAGAAAAATGAATTAATTTATTAAAATACAAACTTTGAAAAAGAAGTATAGTTTTTTAGCATAAGTCAAAACTATACTTCTTTTTCTATGTTATAAAAAATATCAAAAATTTTCTATAACATCAACATATTGTATAAAAATTTGCTTGTGTATAATTTGCCTATAAAAAGTGTTTTTATATTTCGTCTATTTCAGCTTCGATTTTTAATAATCTATTATATTTAGCCACTCTATCAATTCTACAAGGTGCTCCTGTTTTTATTTGTCCACCATTTACACCTACTGCAATATCTGCAATAGTAGTATCATCTGTTTCTCCTGAGCGATGTGATATTACTGTTTTGTATCCATTCTTTTTAGCTATATAAATAGTGTCTAAAGTTTCTGTTAGTGTTCCTATTTGGTTTGGCTTTATTAAAATACTATTTGCAACTTTCTTTTCAATTCCATTTCTTAATCTTTTAGGATTTGTTACAAATAAGTCATCACCTACTAATTGTACTTTATTTCCTATTTTGTCTGTTAGTTCTTTCCAGCTCTCCCAATCTTCTTCTGCTAATCCATCTTCTACTGAAACAATTGGATATTTTTCACATAATTCCATAACATATTGTACCATTTCTGATTTTGTTTTAAAATTTTGTGTTTTCCAAAAATAATAACCATCTTTTCCTATTTTTTGTGCTTCATCATACATTTCTGTACTTGCAATATCTAATGCTAAAACAATATCTTTTCCTGGCTCATACCCTGCTTTTTTTATTGCCTCCAAAATAAGGTCTAATGCTTGTTCTTCATTATCTAAATTAGGAGCAAATCCTCCTTCGTCTCCTACTCCTACACTATATCCTTTTTCTTTTAAGACTTTTTTTAATGTATGATAAACCTCTACACCCCTTTTTAGCCTTTCTTGAAAAGTAATTTCTCCTATTGGCATAATCATAAATTCTTGAATACTAATATTGTTTTCCGAATGTTTGCCACCATTTAAAATATTCATCATAGGAACAGGTAATTCTTTTGCTTGTATTCCCCCTATATATTCAAATAATTCCATATTTAGAGATTCTGCTGCTGCTTTTGCTACTGCCAGTGATACCCCTAATAAACTATTAGCTCCAAGATTAGATTTGTTAGGTGTATCATCTAATTTTACAAGTTCTTTATCAATTTTTCTTTGCTCATATACATTCATTCCTATTATATTTTTTGCAATTTTTTTATTTACATTTTCTACTGCTTTTTGAACACCTTTTCCAAAGTACCTATTTTTATCTCCATCTCTTAGTTCAACTGCTTCAAAGCTTCCCGTAGATGCTCCAGATGGCACAGAAGCAATACCTCTAAATCCACCTTCTGTTAATACTTCTACTTGAAGTGTTGGATTTCCTCTTGAATCTAAAATTTCTAAAGCTGACACATCTGCAATTTCTAAAAAATCTTTCATTTTTATTATCAATCCTTTCTTAAGGGCACACATTCGGTTTCATATGATTCAAATCTACAATTTTCCTAAACTTTTTTAGCCCTATATTCTTCCATTTTATTTTATCCAATTTTTTCTATTTTATGCCAGCTTAGCTGAAGTTGTTAAATAAACGATAATTTTGCTATAATTTATTTTAAATACTGTTTAATCTGAATTATTTATGATGCCTTTTTGTTTCTTAATTCATTTGCATATTTCAAACTTACTTCATTAATTTCACCTGCTGAAATTCTTGCAATTTCTTCAATAACCTCTTTTTCCTGTAATAATCTTATTTGTGTTTTTGTTCTATCTTCATAAACTTCTTTACTAATAAAATAATTGTAATCTGCCATAGCTGCTATATTTGGTAAATGAGAAATACACATTACCTGATGTGTGTTAGCTATTGTTTTTAGCTTATTGGCTACTGAATTAGCTGCTTTTCCACTAATTCCAGTGTCAATTTCATCAAATATAAGTATTGGCATTTTGTCTGTATCTGCTAATACTTTTTTAATGGCAAGCATTGTTCTTGACATTTCTCCACCTGATGCAATTTTAGATAATTCCTTTTCTTCTTCTCCTTTATTTGTTGCAATATAGAAAATAACATTATTTTTTCCAGTTTTTAGATATTCATTATTTAAATACATGACTTTTACATTAATTTGAGCATTTTTCATTTCTAATTCTTGTAACTCTTTATTTATTCTTTCACTTAAAATTTTAGCATTTTCTGTCCTTATTTTATGCATATTGTCTGCTAATAATTTCATTTGTTCTTCTACTTCTTTTTGTTCTTTTCTTAAATTTTCATTATATTCATCTAAATTTTCAATATGTTCTATTTCATCTTTTATGTCTTCTTTATAATTTAAAATTTCTTCTATTGTATTTCCATACTTTCTTTTTAAAGAATATATTAGTTGTAATCGTTCTTCTACAAAATCTCTTTCTTCTTCATCAAATTCTGTATCGTTTTTATATGAATTTACATCTCTTGCTAATTCTTGCAATTCATAATAAATACTCTTTAATTCACTTGAGGCTTTTTCATATTTGCAATCCATATTTTCTATTTTTTCTAAAGCTCTTATTGCCATACTAATACTGTCAATTCCATTTTCAGATATTAGTTTATCTGCTTCAACTAAATTTTCTGTGATTTTTTCAGAATTTAACATGATTTTCCTTTTTTCTTCTAATGTTTCTTCTTCATTTATTTTTAATTTTGCTTCTTCAATCTCCTTAATTTGATACTGCAATAAGTCTAGCTTTCTTTGTCTTTCTTTTTCATCTCCAAAGTTGACTTTTAACTCTTGCTTAATTTTACAGTATTTATCATATAGTTTAACATATTGTTTCTTTTGATTTAGTATTGTTTCTCCTATAAAATTGTCTAAATAATTCAAATGCATTTTGTTTTCTAATAAATTTTGATTATCGTTTTGTCCATGTATTTCGATAAATTGGCTCATAAATTCTTTTAGTTCATTAACTGTAACCATTCTTCCATTTATTTTACACATATTTCTTCCATTTAAGTTAATTTCCCTAGATATTATGATATTGCCATCAATGGCATTTTCATGTTCTGGTTCATACATGCATAATTCTACAAAAGATTGATTTTCGCCTTTTCTTATCATTTCTTTGGAAAATCTACCTCCTGATATAATTTGTAATGAATCTATAATTAGTGTCTTACCAGCTCCTGTTTCTCCTGTTAATACATTTAACCCTTGCCTTAAGTCAACTGTTATATCTTCTATAATTCCTATATTTTTTATATGTAGTGTTGTTATCATTCTTCTTCCTCCTTATATTTTAAAAGTAATCTCCCCCCTGTTTTTTCTAAACAATAAAAAATCCCCCATATTTTTATATGAGGAATGTGTATATCTTTTCGTGCCAGTACACAATATCTATATATTGCATGGCAAATGTATTTTAAATACATTATAATATATAACATTCCTTACGTCAATAAAAATATTCGTTTTTTATACATATTTTTTTTAGTTTATTGTCTATTAAATTAAGACTTTCATTTGATAATTTTATTCCAGATAGAACATCAAATTCTGTTTTGGGATTATATATCCTTTGCTTACTTGCAACTCTAATTTGATTAACTAATGCTATACTATTATTTTTCATTTTTTCAATTTCTTTATTTATTTGTTGCACAAATGTTATTTTTTTGTAAAATTCTAAAATATCATTTTTTCTTATTTGACTTTTACTATCTTCAAATAATTGTATTGATTTGTTTATCATTTTCCAGTAAATGTCTTCTCCTAAATCAACTGAATTTTTGCTTATTTTGTCTGTTTTTTTAGAAGATAGTGGTATTACTGTTAATACTGGCGAATTTCTGTCATTTTTCTTATCTATTACAATACAATAGTGTAATCCTCCTAATTCACTTCCAATGTTAAATCCCAAATTTACTTTTATTACATCTCCACGTTTATATGTTTTTAAATTTACTGGATTAAAGTGTTTTTCTATTTCTATATACTTAATATAGTCTTTTAACCAATATGAAAGAATATTGGCTTTTTTCATATATACTGCATCATTATTTGCTAAACATTTCTCCAAATAATCTTTTACAGTTTTAATAGCTTCATTTGTATTTTCTATTATGTCTTCTTTTTCCAATAATTAACCTCTTTTCTTTATTATAATTATAATACTAAAAAAATGTTCGCCTTTATTGTATCTCCAATTTTTAAAATTGTCAATACTTTTTACGAACATTTTTTCATTTTTATTCATAACCTGTCCCAATTATGCCCAAATGCGAAATGGGCTATTCAGTGCCTGTCCCAGATATGCCCAAGTTAGATGAATTCTTCCCAAACTAAGTTGGCTAAGTCAAGTCCTTTGTTGGTTAAGTGGATATTGTCTCCATCTACTTCTATTAGTTTTTCTTCTACTAATTTTTGAATTTCTTTTCTGAATAAATAAATAGGATTTTCAATAAATTTTTGCTTAAATTGATTTATACTTACTCCATCAATTTTTCTTAGGCCAAGTAACATATATTCTCTTTTTTGGTCTTGTGATGTCTGTTGTTCTTCTATGGTCTTGTTATTAAAGTTCCAGTCTTCTTCATTTGTAAAGTCTGAATTTGAAAGGGCTGAATTTGAAAAGGCTGAATTTGAATATCGAACATTGTTTAAATATGAGTGTGCTGATGCGCCTAAGCCGATGTATTCTTTTTGCTCCCAACAGTTTAGATTATGTTTTGATTGTTTTCCTTCTTTTGCAAAGTTTGATATTTCATAATGTTTGTATCCATTTAGTTCTAATGTATTTTTCACATACCAATACATTTGTCTTTCAGAATTTTCATCTGGCAGTTGCAACTCTCCTTTTTCTATCATTTTTTCAATTTTTGTGTTTTCTTCTACTATTAATGAGTATACACTTATATGTGCTGGATTTAATTTTTTTATTTCTTCTAATGTTGTTTTAAGCATTTGTATTGTTTGGTTTGGCAAACCTATCATAAGGTCAATATTTATGTTTTCAAATCCTGCCTCTTTAATAATTTCATATGCTTCTAAAAATTCTTCATAAGTGTGTATTCTTCCTATTTGTTTTAATAAGTCATTATCTGTACTTTGCAAACCTATACTTACTCTATTAATTCCTGCTTTTTTATATTGTTCTATCTTGTTTTTAGTTATTGTTCCTGGATTTATTTCTATTGTGATTTCCATATTTTCAAAATTGGTTTGATTGTTTGATAATTTTGTTTTTAGATTTCTTAAGAGTTGAACAATATATTTTTCATTAATAAAAGATGGCGTTCCGCCACCAATATAAATAGTTGTAATATTATAATTTGATAAATCATATTGTTTTAATTCTTCAATTATATTTTTTATGTATTCCTCTATATAATTTTCTTTATTTGTATAAGATATAAAATCACAATAATAACATTTGCTTTTACAAAATGGTATATGAATATAAATTCCTAATTCTTTATTCTCCATTTGCTATCTCCATTATTTTTTTTAATCTATAATTTACTCCTGATTTTCCAACTGGCTCTTTTAATTTTTTTCCCAATTCCACTAATGGCATATTAGGATTTTCTAATCGTAGGACTGCTATTTCTTTTAAATTTTCATCTAGCTTTTGAAACTTGCCTGTTTCTTGTAGTTTTTTTATAGCTGCTATTTGCTCTATCGATGCATTAATCGTTTTATTTAAATTAGCAGTTTCACAGTTCACTAGTCGATTAACTTTTCCTCTCATTTCTTTTTGAATTCGAATATCTTCAAATCGCATAACTGCTTTATTGGCTCCT